>NZ_JCBCUY010000013.1:0-134394 GCF_059862705.1 Pseudomonas sp. MF08817 | reverse complement strand
CCTGAGTCAGCTGCCGGTAATGCGTAGTCATCTGCGCTTGAATCCTTCGGTGTGAGAGCCTGGATTCTACCGGTGGCTGACTCTCTGCCTATCGTTTCAAACGTTGCACTTATTCTATGAATTCAGGTGGCAAATCCTTGTTATTGGAATGAGCCAAAAAGGCTAACAAACAGGGTGCTTTCAGTAATGTCGGACGCTTCCCGATTGCGCTGCTTAAAAGGCCTACAGTTTTTGGAGGTGAGCGCAGATGTTCTCCTACGCAGCTGAGAACTTAAGGGCACAGCCAGTCGGCGCAGCGATAAGGTGCGGTGGTAGGAATACGTTGGTGGTGCGGGGGCTTGCTTGAAGCCATGCCACATGGATGATCGCCTGCTGACGATGGCGGCAGTGGGTGCGCTTGATCGCATCTTTTAGGCCAGGCTTCAACTACAGCAAGGCGGAGGTGATGCTCATGGATCTTCGGCAGCCAGGTGAGTACACCGACGATCTGTTTGCGAGATCGCAGCCGGCAGAGTCGACGCGGATCATGGCTGTGCTGGATCAGATCAATGAACGTTGGGGCACGGGAACGCTTCGATCCGCGAGTGTGCCAGGCAACCCTGAGGGGGGTATGCAGCGGGAGATGATGAGTCAGAGTTATGCCACGAAGCTTGACCCGCTTTGGGCTGTGAGCTGTAAGTAACTCCTGTCAGCTGTTGCGAGTAGCTGTTTTCGGCCAAAGCGGTCTTGAGCCGAGCCGCCGGGGCGTCTCGGCCCTTCGGGCATGCATCCTTCACACCTACGGGCTTCGGCACGCGCGCACCGCTTGCTAGGGAGCGCACCACTCCTCGTTAATCTGTAACCTGCGGGCAAGGGTTAAAAACCTCGGTTACGTCGAGTGTTGTATGCCACGGGATGGCAGTGCCTGGCACCATTCCGCCTACGGTTTGCTGTCGACCCGACTTGCGCACATATCCGCCATCCGTCCCAGTGAAGACGTGCTGCCCTGGCTTCGTCAGATAATCAAAGAAACTGAGTTTCACAGGCACATTCATTTGCCCGCCCGGTGTAATGACGGCGAGCATGATCGCGCGGTCTTTGGTGAATACAAAGAACGGTTCGACTCCAGTGCGACCACCAACTGTCTTCACGCACTGCACTTGTTCTGGGAGGATGCGTGCGGTTTCAGTGTAGGTGTGGTTGTTGTAGAGGCTAAGGATCAGGCCTTTGCTGGTCAACACTCCCAGGCCTTGAGTAACTCTGCAGATGCCTTCGCTTCCATATGGGGACAAGCACCAGTTCGTTTCCGACACGGCTTGAATATCCGATGGTGCAATTTTCAGATCGCGCTGGATTTGGGCTTTTGATTCCGGCGTGTCGTAAGGGATCATCACGCATCCACCGACTGTCACTGCTGCGATGAGGCCTATGGCCGCAGCTACGTTTTGAACTGATGATTTGAAGGTGTTCATTGTTCGCTCTCCTTGCTGTATTGCCACCACTGGAAGGCTGCGGCGATTTTGGTAGCGAACCTTACGGCATGGGCGGCAAGCGGTCATCCTCGTGCTGATAGCTGGATCGGTAGATGACTTGACTGGACGCTTACAGTCAGCATGCAGGTAGCCTGGAAAACTGATTTTTTCAACACAATCGGCCGCTTTCAGCCGGTCGTGGATGGAAGAAACCGACCCAATGCGGCCGTTTCCTAACACCCAGGCACTCATTCCCAGTCAGCGGAGCCAATGGTCGGATGATCATTAATCGCGGTGGCCATGCGTCATTATCGGGGGACAACAATAGGAACGAATATCGGTGTCGGCGGAGCCGGTGGCATCATCATTCCATCGCTTTTCACCACATTCATTCTGGCCAATAGCAGCCATTCATGGACGACTTTTATCGACCGAGGCTGTGTAAAAACACTTTCGTGCAGATACAGCAATCAAAATCGGCGCGAAAACCACGTTCCTACGCAAAATCCAGGTCTGCTGACCAACCGAACGTCTGCAGATTTAACCTAGAAGCGAGGCCTTCAAAACGGCGCCTGCGTTTTTACACAGCCTCGACCTTTAGCTGCCGGTCAGCACAGGCATAGTCCGGCAGTAGCGTCGTTAAGGAAAGTTCGTTTCTGAGGATAGGCAGGTGTTGCAATTGTCTCAGGTTGGCGGCGTTTTGCTGCCAAAGTTAAATGGCGTTAAAGCGCTTTCTGCCGACAGTGCAGCAGGGCCTCGCTTATCATGGCATGGACCAATGAGGGAGAAACGCCGAGGATCTTTGCGATTTCATTCTGTTTCATGCCGTGGATGCGGCACATTTCGAACGCATACCGGGTGCGTTCCGGCAAATCGGACAATGCGTCGGAAACCCTTTCCAGTACTTGTTGATCCGACACCAATGCTTCCGGTGTATCCGCCTGCGGGCCGGACATTTCGCTGCTGTCATCTTCGTGGACGATCCAGCGCTCCTCGAACTGACGGCGACGGTAATGGTCGATGGACAGGTTGCGCACGATGCGCGTGAGGTATGAGGCTTGCGACTTGATCAGCCCACTGGTGTCAGCCCCACCCATTTTCAGAAACGCTTCATGGACAATGTCTTCGGCCTGGCTGCGACATCCGGTAATTCGTGCCGCGAGTCCAATCAAGCGCTGACGTCGCTCAAAGAACACCTCAAGCAATTGGGTATCGCTCCCCGCCGTATTAGGCTTTTGCATGATGCACCTGAATTGTTTTAGGAATCTGCCAGCGAGGGTCGTGAATTTATTCTTATTAAGAATTATTTGCAATCACTGCCCGAAGTCGTTCAGCCTGAGTGCCATCAATTAACGCCGAGGTTAATTTCAACGGCGTGCTGGAACTGAGCCAAAACCGCAGGACATGGAGTAAGCTTGCCGAAATTTTCCTTCTGCCAGCCAAGATGACCAATTTTCCCTGCCCGCAGAAAACCACTAGCGAAATAGCTGCCGACTGGTGTGTGCGACTGCATTTCAGTGAGTGCACGGACGCTGATCGCGCCGAGTTCCGGTGCTGGTATGATGCGGACCCTGCCCATGCGCTCGAGTACACGAAAATGTGCCGAGTATGGGAGGTGAGCGAACAATTGCCGACCAGCCTCGATGTCGACAGATCGGGGCGCTCGCGTTGGAGCCAGCCATTATTCTGGATGGCGCGTGCGGCGGTGGTGTTGGCGGCGGTGGGGGGCGTCTGGGGTACAGGCTGGTCAGCGGGTCTGCTGCCTGGCAGTGTTCGCTATTTCACCGCGCAGGAAGTCCGTCGACAAGTTGAGTTGCCTGATCACAGTCAAGTGCAACTCAATCAGCGTACTGGGCTTGTCTACCTCGGTTTTCGCGATCAACGCCAGGTACTGCTACGTGATGGCGAGGCTTTTTTTGATGTGGAGCACGATCTTGAAAAGCCGTTCGTGATTCGTGCTGAAAACGCCACTATCAGAGTCACCGGTACTCATTTCAATGTCTGGACCGGACAAGAGCTGACCACGGTTACCGTCACCCAGGGCTCGGTGCTGGCTTCGAGCGACAAAGGCAGCCCTGATAACAATCAGGGCACGGTGCTCACCGCCGGCATGCAGGCAGCATTCAGCCCTGGTCATCTGGCGCAATTGGCTCGCATCGATCCCGCCAGGGCCGCTGCCTGGCGCGATGGCAAGCTGATGCTCGATGGGGTCAGCCTGCGCGAAGCGCTGCCCCAGATCAATCGCTACCTTGACGTACCGTTGAAGCTGGCGAGCAGCGAGGTCGGTGACCTGCGCATCGGCGGCACCTACAACATCAGCGAGCTTGACCAACTGGTCGTCGGGCTGCCGAAGATACTCCCGGTAAAGTTGCGCCACAGCGATGAGGCGACCCTGTTGTTCAGTCGCTGAAACCTGCCCACTGGATTTCTTTTTCGTGATTTCCTGAACAAATCACACGCTCATTCGTCGATCCGGCATGCCCTTAACATCAAGCTACCGGAACCATTATGAGCGCCTATCCACTGAATCGACCCGCCCTGCAACTGCGCTGCTGCATTGCCGCCGCCATTCTGGGCCTCACATTGGTGACAGCGGTACCGGCAATGGCCGAGCCGGCCCGAGTCAACATCCCTTCGCAGGCGCTGTCGTCGGCGCTTTCCGATCTGGCCAGGCAGACCAACCTGCAGATCATCTACAGTGAGGACACGGTGTCCGGGATTCGAAGTCGTGACGTCGCCGGAGAGATGGAGCCGGAGGCTGCACTTCGCCAGTTGCTGGGCGGGTCAACAATTGTCTACCAGATCGAAGGTAATCATGTGACCTTGCAGGGTCGCAGTGACGACTCGACGATGGCATTACCTGTCACCAGCATCGTCGGTCAGGCCTACAGTTCTGTAAGTCCTGACGACGGCTATATCGCCAAGCGCGCCTCTGCTGGCACCAAGACCGACACGCCTCTGGTTGAAACGCCATACTCGGTTTCTGTGGTTACCCGTGAGCAAATTAAAGCCCAGCAGCCCAAGACCATCGCCCAAGCCCTGCGTTATACGCCGGGCGTCAATGCCGAAATCTCCGGGCCTCAGTTCGTTACCGACCAGTTGACCATTCGCGGTTTTCAGCAGGGCACCGGACGCATGTTGCGTGATGGAACGCGCACCTTCTTGCCCGAGTTTCTCGGCTGGGACGCCCCCGAACCTTATGGCCTGGAACGAATTGAAGTGCTGCGCGGTGCCAGTTCGGTACTTTACGGAGCTTCCGATCCAGGTGGACAGATCAATCTGGTGACAAAGCGCCCGACGATCGAGCCACTGCATGAAGTGCAGTTGCAAATGGGCAACCACAACTATCAGCAGGGCGCCTTTGATCTGGGGGATGCACTGGACGAGGAGGGCATCTGGAGTTACAGGCTGACTGGCCTGTTCCGGGAAGCCGATGCCCAGACCGACCACATTACTAACCGTCGTCAGTACATCGCCCCAGCCATCAGCTACCGTCCCAGCGACAACACCGAGCTGACGTTCCTGGGCGAGTACCAGAAGCAGACCGGCAACTTCGCCAACCTGCTGCCGGCCGATGGCACTGTGTTTCGCGACCCTCGTGGACGCCTGGACCGCGACACCTACGTGGGCGACACCGCGTCTGACTTCATGACCAACGAAAAGACTTCTCTGGGCTACGTGTTCGAACATCAATTCAACGAAGTCTGGACGGCGCGACAGAACGTGCGTTACAGCGACTATCGCCAAGCCAGTTCCGAGATCGCCATTTTCGGGCCGGCGGGCGACCAGTACTCGCGCTACAACGATCAGCGCAAGGGCGACGGTCATCTGTTCACTATGGACAACCAGATACAGGCCAACTTCGCCACGGGCCCGCTCGAACACACGCTGTTGACCGGCGTCGACTACAACAACGGCAAGTTTGATCAGGAGCAATCGCTGAACTTCATCTTGGAAAGCTTCGACGTGTTCAATCCGGTCAACGGGCAGCCATTGACCTTCGTTCCGTTCAGCGCCGCCAGCTACGAACAGAAAATGTCGCAAACCGGTGTCTACCTGCAGGATCAGTTTAAAGTTGACAAGTGGGTGTTCCTCCTGGGCGGTCGCTACGATTGGGCCAGCAACCAGAAGGACGACCGCGCTCCGCAAACCCAGAAGGATGAGAAGTTCAGCGGTCGCGCCGGTATTGTCTACCTCTTCGACAATGGCCTGGCTCCCTATGCCAGCTACAGCGAATCGTTCCTGCCGGTCATGGGCTTTACCGCTAACAATTCGCAACTTAATCCGGAAATCGGCAAACAATACGAAGTGGGCCTCAAGTACGAACCGCCAGGGACCAACAGCCTCTACACCATTGCCTGGTTCGACCTCACCAAACAGAACGCCACCGAGAACGTTGGCGGCTTCTCCCGCCAGGAAGGTGAGGTTCGTTCCAAAGGTGTGGAGTTCGAGGCCAAGACCGAAATCACCCAGGGTTTCAATCTGATCGGCAGTTACACCTGGAATGATGTTGAAGTCACTCAATCGGAAACCGGCAACAAGGGTAATACGCCGTTCCGGGTGCCAGAGCACATGGCGTCGCTGTGGGGTGATTACATCGTCCAAAGTGGCTCGCTGGCTGGCTTGCGTCTGGGTGCTGGCGCCCGTTACGTGGGCAGCACATTCGGCGATTCGGCCAACAGTTTCAAAGTGGACAGCTATTCCGTGGTCGACGCACTGGTCAGCTATCAACTCGGCAAGGTCGATGCTTCGCTGGAGGGCGTAGAAGTGTCGTTGAACGCCACGAACCTGTTCGACGAAGAGTACGTGGCCGGTTGCTTCAGCACCGTGGGCTGCCAGTACGGACAGCAACGTACTGTCTACGGCACGGTGAGTTACAACTGGTAAGTCCGGGCTGGCCAGATACAGTTTTTTGTACCTGGTCGCCGGCCGTGTCCGGCAACTCTCGGCAAGCGTGGATCTACAGGAAAAGTACCGAACATGACCGCCCGATTCTTGCGCAACTGGTATCTGGTGCATAAATGGACCAGTCTGATCGCCACTCTCTTTTTGTTGTTGCTGTGCCTGACGGGGTTGCCGCTGATCTTTCATGAAGAGATCGAGCACTACTTCGAACCGCACCCGGAACTGCGTCCGCTGACTGCCGAAGCGCCACGAATCGACTACGACAAGGTGACTGCCAGTGCCTTGGCAGCACGGCCAGGCGAAGTCGTGCGCTTCGTCGGTTTCGACCCGCAAGATCCGCTAGGCATGGTGATCACTGCAACAAGCCTGGTGCCTCCTCCGCTTGACGGTCACTCTCAGCCGTTCGATACGCGCACCGGCGAGCTGTTCCCGCCGGAGCCGCCGGATAATGGTTTCATGAACCTGATGCTGCGCCTGCATACCGATTTGTTCGTCGGTCTGCCCGGTTATCTGTTCCTCGGATTCATGGGGCTACTGCTTGTAGCGTCGCTGGTTTCCGGTGTGGTGGTGTACACGCCGTTCATGCGCAAGCTGGACTTCGCCACCGTGCGCAGCGGGCGTAGTGAACGACTGAAATGGCTGGACCTGCATAATGTGCTCGGTATCGTCACGCTGGCTTGGGTGGTGGTGGTTGGCATTACCGGCGTGATCAATACCCTGGCGCTGCCCATACAAGGCATGTGGCAGACGGGCCAGCTGGCGGATATGACTGCGCCCTATAAAGACGCACCACCACTGGAAAGCCTCGGTTCCTTGCACAAGGCGCTGGAATCCGCTCGAAACGCGGCGCCTGACATGGAACCGAGTTTCGTGGCGTTTCCGGGTACTCAATTCAGCAGCAAGCATCATTACGCGGTGTTCATGCGCGGTACCACGCCACTCACCGCGCGCCTGCTCAAGCCGGCCCTGGTGGACGCGCGAACGAGCGAGCTGACTGACATGCGCGAGATGCCCTTGTATGTGAAAACCTTGCTGGTCTCGCAACCCCTGCACTTTGGCGATTATGGCGGCTTGCCACTGAAGATCATCTGGGCACTGCTCGACGTGATTACCATCGTCGTCCTGGGCAGCGGTCTGTACCTCTGGTTGGGCCGACGCAAAGTAACATTGGAAAAGCGCCTTGCTGACCTGAATGCCAATGGCGTGGGAATGGAGGGCAGGGCATGAGGCGCGGCCTATGGATGATATTTCGTTGGCCGCTGTTGCTGGCTCTGCTGAGCTTTCTCGGGCTGTTTTCGGCACTCATCGGCGATGAGTTCTACGATCTGCTGTCGTGGCTCAGCCTCGGCGTGCCATTGCTGCTGGTCGGGGTGGTGTGGATACGCATGCGTCATGTAAATCGGCCACGTTCGTGATCGTACTCGGCGCTCTGCTGGGAGAGCGGGGGCGGAACAGCCATTACTTTTTTGTTTTCCCACTGAGACCGGTGCGCCTCTGTTCAGGGCCCGATGGATTCAGGCTTGGCCTGACTGTCGGGTTCTGGCCGGTTAGCGACGGTCTGACTTCGACCGTCGCTATACATGGTCAAACCTCAGTCTGTTCCGCCATTTCCAGGGCGTCATCGACCTCAATTCCCAGGTATCGCACAGTGCTCTCCAGCTTCGTATGGCCGAGCAGCAACTGAACCGCAGGCAGGTTCTTCGTCCTGCGATAGATCAGTGATGCTTTCGTACGTCTCATTGTGTGTGTGCCATACATTGCTGGATCAAGGCCTACGGCTTTCACCCAGCCTTTGACGATACGAGCGTATTGACGAGTAGATAGATGGTCTGAAGTATGCAGCCGGCTAGGAAAAAGGCAGTCCTCGCTGTGTAGCTGGGCCCGGTGTATCCAGGCCGCGAGAGCAGACCGTGTTTGCTCAGTGATCTCAAACTGCACAGGCCGCTGCGTTTTCTGCTGCATCACCATGGCTCGTGATGATACGTGCTCGCCATGAGCGACATCGCGCACGCGGAGCTTGGTTAAGTCGCAGGCTCGAAGCTTGCTGTCGATGGCCAGATCGAAGAGAGCCAGATCTCGGGTTCTTTCCGCCATTTGAAGCCTTACTCGGATGGCCCAGATATCGCTCAGTCGGAGTGGGGGTTTCTGCCCGACCAATTTTCCTTTGTTCCAGGGCTGACAGCTGCAGGTAGCGATGATGTTCACGACAAGTCCTCCACGTGGTGAAGGACAAGGATGACTAATCAGAGCAACGGTCGCTAACCGGCCAATTGCGGACATCAGCGGTTAGCCTCACAGAGCTATGTTCAACAGCCCGCCCAGGACGCCGCTGCCGAGTACAACCAGCCACGGCGGCAACTTCCAGAACATCAACGCAACTAGTGCCACGAGGGCCAGACCAAAGTCCTGTGGGGCGTGAATCGCACTCGTCCATACCGGCTGATACAGAGCGGCAAGCAACAGACCCACCACAGCCGCATTGATGCCCAGCAGTGCCGCTTGGGTGCCGCTGTTCCGGCGCAGACGCTCCCAGAACGGCAAGGCGCCCACCACTAGCAGGAAAGCAGGCGCGAAAATCGCTAGCAGGCAAATCAGGCCTCCAAGCCAACCGCTGGGCGCCTGGTTCATCGAGGCGCCGAGAAATGCTGCGAAGGTGAATAGCGGCCCCGGGACGGCCTGAGCTGCGCCATAGCCTGCCAAGAATGCATCGTTGTCGACCCATCCAGAAGGCACGACTTCAGCCTGCAATAGCGGCAGCACCACATGTCCGCCACCGAAGACCAGCGAGCCGGTACGGTAGAAAGCGTCCACCATCGACAGCACCTGACTTGGGAACAACTTTGCCAGGAGCGGCAGCCCGAGCAGAAAGGCAAAGAACAGGGCCAGCCAGAATAGGCCAGCGCGACGCCGGATGCTAATGGGCAGTGGATCATGGGATTCGTCCGGCTGGGGCTTGAACAGCAACAGGCCAATGATCGCGGCAATAAAAATGACTCCCACTTGCCCTAAGGCGGACGGCATGAGCAGCACGAAGCAGGTCGCTGCCACCATGATGGATATACGCGGCGCGTCGGGGCACAAATTTCGCGCCATACCCCATACCGCCTGTGCGACCACCGCCACCGCTACCACCTTCAAACCGTGCAGCACACCAGTGGGCACGGTATCGCCATAGCTGGCGATGCCCAGAGCGAAGAGGATCAGGGCAGTCGCGGAAGGTAAGGTGAATCCCAGCCACGCAGCCAGTGCGCCGCCATAGCCTGAGCGAGACAGCCCAAGCGCGATGCCAACCTGACTGCTAGCAGGCCCCGGTAGAAACTGGCAAAGGGCGACCAAATCCGCATAACTGCGCTCGCTTAGCCACTGGCGACGCACAACGAATTCATCCCGGAAGTACCCCAAGTGAGCGACTGGGCCACCGAAAGAAGTCAGGCCCAATCGCAGAAAGATTAAGAAAACAGTCCAGTGGCTACGGTCAGCCTGGAGCGTATCGGTCATGTTCGTTTGATCCATCATTGGCAAATTCACCAAACGATAATCGAAAATCGTAACGGAATATGATGAATCTAGCTGCGCAACCTGATGATGCAGAGGCCTACTGAACCTTGTCGCCTAGCGGGTTGAGCCCAACCGCGTCAACCGCGGAGAGAAAGCTCCAATAGCTCATCAGCGTTGACAAGTGACCGCTTCTGGCCGGGAGACGCCTGTCACGACAGGCAGGAACCGGCCAGAAGCGGACGTAGGCAAGCGACAGCTACCTGCCAAAAAAGCGGACGGTATCACTTTTGCCAGGGACGGATCACCAAACCAAGGGACATCAATCTAAGTTGCCCTGCTCTACTGAGCATGGGAGGGCGTCATCCCTGCTAACAGGCGCTGGCTGCCGGATTACATGCCATGACGATCCACGCCGCGCCGTCGATCATCACCGACCGCTCGCCGGGGAGGCCGGCGAAAGCGGCGCGAACCGCCGCTGAAGCTTGGGCGCGGATGTCATCGCTTTGATGCGCGAGCACAAGCGACAGCGGGCCGCCCTCGAACGCCATCCTCACCGCGTCGTCGATAGCCGCATCCCGAGTCTCGCCTTCACCGAACGGGATGGAAACATCGAACGGCGCAAAATTGATATCGGTAAAGCCAGCGGCCGTCAGGATACGCGTCACGCGTCCTCGGTCACCGAACGAGAATGGTCCAGGTGCTTCAGGATCAGGCGGTGCGGCCAGCGGGACGATGCCCCTGATCGCGCCCATTGGCAGCTGTACCCAATCGTTCTCGGCCACGCCGCGCCAGCAGATGAAAGCGACCCGCCCGCCCGGTCGGAGCGCGTGTCGCATATGGGCAAATGCCCCTGTCGGATCGTCGAAGAACATCACCCCGAAACGCGAGAAAAGGATGTCAAACGCGCCCTCGGGCAGCTCGGCGTTACTGGCGTCGGCCACCTGGAACAGGACCGGCGTATCCTGCGGCGCAAGCTCGCGGGCTCTTCCAATTAGCGGTTCGGATATGTCTACGCCCAGCACATGTCCGCCCGCACCGACGCGTGCGGCCAGAGCCAGACTCGACGCGCCCGCGCCGCAACCGACGTCAAGCACGCGTTCGCCGGCGGCGGGCGCCGCGGCTTCTATCGCGGCCTGGCCAAATACCGCAAACATGGCGTCGAGCCGGGCCTGATTGGCGGCCCAGTACTCTCCACTTTCGCCATTCCAATCGGCGACCTGATAGGCTTTTTGCTCTGTCATGACATCTCCTCGTTTTGTTTCGTTTTAAACAGCTAGCCGTTGATCGGGGCAAAGAGGATAGGACGCTACTTGGCCCATGCCGCGATCCGTTCCGCGATCGCTTCAGGGGCCTCGATGTGCAGGAAGTGACCGACGCCGGGGACGACTTCCATCGCGTGCGGGGCGGCGAACCGATGTCTGTCTTCGACATGCGCGGGGAGGATGCAGCCGTCGTTGGCACCGTGAAGCTGCAACAGGGGCACCGTGATCGGCTGAGACATGCGGCGCGTCGCACCAATCATGCCGGGGCGCAGCATCGCCCGGTAATACTTTAGGGGCGCGGGCATGCTCTTGTGCAGATGCTCGTGTAGCTCTGCCTTGAGAGCGGGATCGAGCGAGAAGCCGGGCGACCATTGACGCCAGAGGCGGTCGATGAAGGCAAGATCGCGGGCGGTGGCGATCCAGCCGCTTCCAGGCAGTTGAAAGAGCCCCATGTACGAGCTCCGGCGCAGCTGAGCGAGGTGCGTCAGCCGGCTCATGAACGTGAGTGGATGAGGGATTGCGAGCGCAACCGCGCGTTCGATCCGCTGCGGTGCGGTGACGCAGGCATCATAGGTGATCAGGGCGCCCCAATCATGGCCAATCAAATCCACTCGGCGCCCCGGAGACCAGCGGTCGATCAGCGCGAGCACGTCGCTGGTGAGGGCTGCGAAGTCGAACGGCCCCGCAGTCGGGGACGGCGCGTAACCGCGAAGCCAAGGTGCGACGACGTGGCGGCCACGGCGGCCGAGCTCGGCAAGGAAAGGCTTCGCGGTCGGCGGATGATCTGGGAAGCCGTGCAAGACGATCGTCGGTTGACCATCGGGATCCCCCCCCTTCAGCGCATGAAAGGTGCCGTGTGGCAGGTCGAAAGTAGCGTGTTCGAACTCCATGTGTGTCAGCCTTTTTCAAAATTGGTCGGGCGAGACATCCTGATGCTGGCTTCGGTGTTACTGATCTTGGACATGTGCGCCTCCATGCTCATCTCCAATCTGTGCTCTCAAGCCGGCATCAACTGCTGGGCGAAAATACCGGCAATCGCGCCTTGCCATATTTCCGGAGTCAGGCTGTGCAAAAACCGGGGACGGCGACCTTCTGGAACAGGTGCGGGGTGGCTACGACGGATGACGGATAGGCCGAAACCTTCGCGACGAATTCGGGACGGGCGAAGGCCTCGCGGAGCGTCTCGGTGGACTCCCACACCACATAGTTCAGGAAGGTCGGGCTATCACCGATCGCTCGGTGCAGTTGGGTAGAGATGAAGCCCGGCTGCTTCTTCAGGGTTTCGCCTGCCGCCTTGAAGGCGTCCAGGAAGCCCACTTCGTCGGCGGAACCGACCGTGAATATGTTGATAAGTACGATTGGCGAGGCCGAGATGCTGAGTTGGCGCTCAAGCGGGAATTTATCGTCTAGAGGCTTGAATTTCTTTAGGACTTCCATGGTGGTGCTCGCGTCTATTGTGAAATTGAAATTGCCGTGATCGATGCTGCTTGCTCTCAAACCAGCATCGACTGCTGGGCGAAGATGCCCGCCATCGCGCCTTGCCATGAAGCCGTGCTGACAGAAGCCATGAGAGGGTTGGCGAGATCTCCGGCAGCGTAGACGCCGGGCACACTGGTTTCGCGGCGCTCGTCGACCTTGAGGGCGATGCCCAGGGGCGTATCGACCGTGGCGAGGCCCAGTGATTCATGCAGACGTGCGGACGGCTTGTTGCGCGGATGCGCGAACAGGATCTCGACCGCAACAGAGGGGCCGGCGTCGAGCCTGACAGTGGTGTTGTGGCTCTCGTCATGGTCGATTTCGGTGATCCGGCCATCGACGACAGGGATGCCGCGGCGTGCCAGATCGGCCAGGATGTCGGGTGGAATGTCTTGACCATTGGCGAAGACTGTCAGTGTGTCGGTCCAGTCGTGGTATAGCCTGACGTAGTTGTGCGAGGGCGGGCCGGACCAGACGAGGCCCCAATGCCGGCCCGCAACTTCAAAGCCGTCGCAATAGGGGCAGGGCACGATGGAGGTTCCCCAGCCTTCGGCAAAGCCGGGAAGTTCAGGCATCTGGTCGACGACGCCATAACTCAGGATCAGGCGGCGCGCCGTGAGGCTTTCGCCATCGCCAGTGAGAATGGAGAAATCGTCAATGCTGCCGGAGATACTTTCGGCCCGGGCAGTGACAAGGCTGATCGTAGGGTAGCGCGCCAACTGTTGCCGCGCTTCGGCCAGAATCTCCAGCGGTGGCTTGTGATCGTGGCCAAGCAAACCATGCGAGTGGTCGGCAAAGCGATTACGTGGAAGGCCGGTATCGAGAACGGTGACTTTTCGGCGGGCACGACCAAGCTGGAGAGCTGCGGCAAGACCCGCAAAACTGCCGCCGATAATGATGACGTCGTTCATGGTGATAGGCTCCGCGTTGTGGCTGAAGGGACTTGGGTTTTACTGTTTGGATACTTTCGAGTACCATAATCCCTAAATTACGATACCGTCAAGTACTGGAATTTTTATGACCGAAATCAGCCAGACCAGGCGCGGCCGGCCAGCCAACGAGGCACTCAGCCAATCGATCGTCGACGCCGCCGGCGAACTTTTTGTGGAGTTGGGATTTCAAGCGACAACAATGGACAAGGTCGCCCAGCGGGCAAAAATATCCAAGCTAAGCATTTACCGACACTTCGAGAACAAGGAGGCGCTGTTCAGCGCGGCCATTGCGGCCCATTGCCATCAGTTTGCACCACGGTCCATTGTTGAAGGCATCGACGGTTCGGCTGCAGATCAGCTGATGGCGGTGGGGACATTCCTGCTGCGCACGTTGTTGAGTCCGGAAGTGCGCAGTGTTGAAGCCATGATCATGGTCGACAAGGCGAAGCAAAAGTCGTTGAGCAAGCTCCATTACGAAGCAGGCCCCGCCTATGTCACTGCCCAGATCGAGGCCCTGTTGCGTCAGTTGCACGCGGAGGCGATGCTAAATGTGCCAGACCCTTTGGAGTCTGCCCGGTTGTTCGCCGCGCTTATCAAAGGGTCCGATCTTCTGATGATCGCCCGCTTCGATGAGGCGAAGGCAAAGGACAACAATGAAGTCGAATCCTATTGCCGGTCGGCCGTCGCAATGTTCATCGCAGCGCACGGTGCTTAGTGTTTGATTTGAACGCCTGATGTCGGTCGTCGGCTGGACATCACAAATGGCAGATTTCGGCCAAAAGCAGCCGTTGGTGGGCGGCTGCTGTCGACCCAATGCGGCCGTTTCCTAACACCCAGGCACTCATTCCCAGTCAGCGGAGCCAATGGTCGGATGATCATTAATCGCGGTGGCCATGCGTCATTATCGGGGCACAACAATAGGAACGAATATCGGTGTCGGCGGAGCCGGTGGCATCATCATTCCATCGCTTTTCACCACATTCACTCCACCCGTCTTGATGGTTTCGTACACTCGCTCCGTCGCCGCCGTGTCGTGATAGCCACCGTCATCGATCATCACGCTCAATGCGCTTTGGCGGCGCCCTTCTATAAGTTGCACTTGGTTAGTCCGGAAGTACGAATCCAAGGCGACCTTACTCAGGGTCGACAGATTGATCCGTAGGAGTTCTGTGTACTTCAGCGCCGAAGCGTCCCAGCCCTGCACATAGATTTCTTCTTGGGTCAGAGCGAAGGTGCAGAAGTGGTAGGCACCAGTGGTAGAACCTGGGGTAGAGACTAGTAACGAACAGCGACCGTGTTGCAGGATCGGACCCTTGATATCCGGAAAGTCTTTGCTGACTTGAGTCGTAAACTGCGCTCGGTCGTAGTAGATGGTTGCCCTGTCCAGGGGGGTAGTGTTGCAACCGGACGCCAGAACAGTCACGCACTATCAGTGCTCGGCTGGCTTGATGCGAGAGTTCTGTAAATCGTGCGCTTACACGTGCTGCGCATGGGTGGGAAACGCCTGAGGTGGTCAACCATGATTAACCGCGGCATCCCAAAGCGGCGGGCGGCGCGGCGCACCTTGGAGCGCAGTTCGCAAGGGGTGAGGCTGGCCGTCTCATCAATGACCAGGCGATCACCGTAATTATTGATGCGGGCCACCGCCGCCATGATCCGTGGCCAATCATCGTCTTCCAATTGGCCACGCATCAGGTTGGCGAGATTGAGCTTGCCCAAGATTGCGATCAGCCGGAAAACCAGGGCATGAGCCGGCATCTCCTGGCTGTATATCTGCACGCTATTGCCGGGTTTTTGCTGGAGGACGGCATCCACCACGCTCAGGGCCAGGCTGGTTTTACCCATGGAAGGCCTGGCCGCGATGACGATCAGGTCGGCGTCCTGAAAGCCCCCGGTCACTTGGTCCATCGCATTCAGGCCGCTGGGTACACCGGTGATGCTGTCGCCTTCGTTGAAGTGGAAATCAATCCGCTCGACCACCTCCATCAGCTTGTGCTTGAGGTTGACGAAGTCGTTGTGTGGGTTGCTCTGCCCCAAGGCGAATAGCCTTTGCTCCATGCGGTCCTGAACTTCAGCGCTTTTGGCCTGGTTGGAGGAGGCCTCGCGGCTGCACTCATAACCCAGGGTGACCAAGCGCCTTAGGTGGGCGCGTTCGCGGACGATCTCTGCGTACGTCGCAATGTTGGCGACGGATGGGGTGTTCTTGGCCAGCTCCCCGAGGTAAGCCAGCCCTCCGACTTCCTCTGGAGTGTTCAGCGACTCCAGCACGGTTACGACATCTATGGGGCAGTTGCGGCAAGCCAACTGCTCCATGGCCTGAAATATCAGGCGATGTTCACGGCGGAAAAAGTCTTCGGCCGCGAGATTTTCTGAAACAAGATCCCAGGCAGCGTTATCGAGCATTAACCCGCCGATGACCCCTTGTTCGGCCTCGATCGAATGAGGTGCAAGCCAATCAGCTACGGTCATTTGCTGGCTCCTTCCATGGTTGAGGGCCTGATCGAGGCGGGGTGGTGAGGGCTCAGTTGTTCTTCGGTGAGGGCCTCGAATTTCACGCGCCACTCAGGAAAAAGTTCCAGGCAGAGCGCCTTGATGACCTTGAACGCAGTAGGCGCCTGGCGGTTGGAAGGGAGCCTGTATTCCAGGCGATGGGCGGGGATGCCCTCTGTGGCGGCACGGCGGAAACTCACCGCAGCAGGCAAGGTGGTGTGGCGCATGCGCGCTTGGGGGTGGTCGGCGAAGGTTTCGGCCAGGGACTGGTGAATCAGGCGCGCGTCGCGGGTGGCGTCGAGTTTGTTGATGACGACGTTCAAGGGCGGGGTGCGGGCGCCCAGGGCCGCGAGGGGCTGGAGGTCGCGATAGAGCTGGAGCATGCCGCGATGAAATTCCCGGGCGGTGAGCATGTCCGGCGTGATGGGGGAAATGGCCATGTCGGCGCTCAGGAGGGCCATTTCCAGCAGGATCGAGCGGGCGCCCTGGGTGTCGATCAGCACCAGGTCGAAGTCCGCGGCGAAGGCGGGCATCAGGTTTTTCAGGCGCAGGCGCCCGTCTGCGGCGTGCAGGAGCAGGGTGCCGAGTTGGTTGAAGGGGTCGTTGGAGTGAATCAGGGAGAGGTTGGGGATACAGGTCTGGGAGAGGATCTGTTCGTACCGCGTCTCGTTGTGGGCAATCAGCTCGAAGACGCCGCCCGGGGCTTCGTGGGCCAGGGCATAAAACGACGACAGCGAGGGTTGGTTGTCCAGGTCGATGAGCAAGGTGCGAAGACCTGAGTCGGCGCAGAACGCGCCAAGGCTGGCAGTGACCGTGGTTTTACCGGGTCCGCCTTTGGTGGAGAGTACAGCTGCGATGTTCATGGCACGGGTCTCTGGGGGTAAAGATTGAGAGACGGCCTTTGATGTCACGATGCGCGGATGACTGGGTTCGGTCACCTGGCAGAAAGATGGCTCCACGACCTGGACTCGAACCAGGGACCCAGTGATTAACAGTCACTTGCTCTACCAACTGAGCTATCGCGGAATGCGCCGTATGTTACTGATTGAAAAGGACAAGTCAAGCGTGAAGTGAGTTTTTTGTGAATTCCGTTCGGTGTTCTGATGGGCGGCTGGAAGGCTTTATCCGCGGTTGCCGGTTACCAGAACCGCGCCACAGGTCTACCATGGCGCCCCGGCGGTGGTTTCACGCGCGGTCGGCCTCCAGTCGCAAAGGTAAACGTGCCATGACCTTATTTATCTCTTCCATCGCCTGTGTGTCGCGGGTGACGCCATGAGTATCGAGCAGATCAGCCTGCCCAAGGGCGTTGGTCCCCATGCTGGCAAGTTATTCGACGCTATTACCCAGGCCAGCAATGCCGAGGATTTGAACCGCGCCGGCGGCAAGGCCGAAGGTTTTGTGTTGGGGCTGGAAAGCACCAAGGCGATCAAGAGCCAGGTTGCCGAGGCGCTGTACGTTGCCTTCGATGACGCGGCGAGTGCGCGGGCTGCGCAGTTGGCGGGCTGAAACCCACAAAAACGGGGGAAGCCGATTGGCTTCTCCCTTTTTTGTGGTGCTTGCGGTTTAGATCACTTGGACGATGGCGTCGGTGACGACTTCGATGTTGTTCTGGTTCAGCGCGGCGACGCAGATGCGGCCGGTGTCCAGAGCGTAGATGCCGAAGTCGGTGCGCAGGCGCACGGCTTGCTCAACGGTCAGGCCGGAGTAGGAGAACATGCCGCGCTGGCGGCCGACGAAGCTGAAGTCGCGGCCTGGGGCCTTTTTCGCCAGCAGCTCGACCATTTGCTGGCGCATGCCACGGATGCGCAGGCGCATTTCGGCCAGTTCCTGCTCCCACTGCGCGCGCAGCTCTGGGCTGTTGAGCACGGCGGCGACGATGGTCGCGCCATGGGTTGGCGGGTTGGAGTAGTTGGTGCGGATCACGCGTTTGACCTGGGACAGCACGCGCGCGCTTTCTTCCTTCGATTCGCTGATGATCGACAGCGCGCCCACGCGCTCGCCGTACAGCGAGAAGGATTTGGAGAAGGAGCTGGAGACGAAGAAGGTCAGCCCCGACTCGGCGAACAGGCGCACGGCGGCGGCGTCTTCTTCGATGCCATCGCCAAAACCCTGGTAGGCCATGTCCAGGAACGGGATCAGTTTGTTCGCCTTGACCACGTCCAGCACGTTGTTCCAGTCCGCCGGGCTCAGGTCGACGCCGGTCGGGTTGTGGCAGCAGGCGTGCAGCACGACGATGGAACCGGCGGGCAGGGCGCTGAGGTCTTCGATCAGGCCGGCGCGGTTGACGTCATGGGTAGCGGCGTCGTAGTAGCGATAGTTCTGCACCGGGAAACCGGCAGTCTCGAACAGCGCGCGGTGGTTTTCCCAGCTCGGGTCGCTGATGGCGACGACGGCGTCGGGGCGCAGTTGCTTGAGGAAGTCGGCACCGATTTTCAGTGCGCCGGTGCCGCCGATGGCCTGGGTGGTGATGACCCGGCCTGCGCTGATGAGCGGCGAGTCAGCGCCGAACAGCAGCTTTTGCACAGCCTGGTCATAGGCGGCGATGCCATCGATGGGCAGGTAGCCGCGGGCGGCATGTTGAGCGACGCGGATCGTCTCGGCTTCGGCAACGGCACGCAAGAGTGGAATTTTCCCCTCCTCGTTGCAGTACACACCGACCCCCAGGTTCACCTTGTGGGTACGGGTATCGGCGTTGAATGCTTCGTTGAGGCCCAGGATTGGATCGCGTGGTGCCATTTCGACAGCGGAGAACAGGCTCATTTTTGCGGCGGCTCTGAATGGAAGAGGAGGGACGTGTAGCGCTCCAGCCGAATGCACTAGAGCGGTGCACAAACGGGGAGCAAGTATAGAGGCCATCTGGCGCCGCTGCGACAGGCGATTGGCCTTTTGCCGGAAGAATTTCGCTTTATTTTTCGACCTTTAGTCGGGTTGCCAGATCAAAGCCTTTGCGCTGTGTAGGACGTTTGCCTTGAAAACCGCAGTATTTGGCGCAACATCTAGTCTTTCCCGACCGCTTCAGGTCGCACTCATGGTTGCCCGGCCGCGCCTCGCAACCATGAATACGAGGTTCATGCATGTCTGATTTCCAGCTCGTCACCCGTTTCCAGCCCGCTGGCGATCAGCCAGAAGCCATTCGCCTGATGGTTGAGGGTATCGAGGCCGGGTTGGCGCACCAGACCCTGCTCGGCGTGACTGGCTCGGGCAAGACCTTCAGCATCGCCAACGTCATCGCCCAGGTGAACCGCCCGACGTTGGTGCTGGCGCCGAACAAAACCCTGGCGGCCCAGCTCTACGGCGAGTTCAAGGCGTTTTTCCCGAACAACGCGGTGGAGTACTTCGTTTCCTACTACGACTACTACCAACCCGAGGCCTATGTGCCTTCGTCCGACACCTTTATCGAGAAGGACGCTTCGGTTAACGACCACATCGAGCAGATGCGCCTGTCCGCGACCAAGGCGTTGTTGGAGCGCAAGGACACCATCATCGTTACCACGGTGTCGTGCATCTATGGCCTGGGCAGCCCGGAAACCTACCTGAAAATGGTCCTGCACGTGGACCGTGGCGACAAACTCGACCAGCGTGCTTTGCTGCGCCGCCTCGCCGACTTGCAATACACCCGCAATGACATGGACTTTGCCCGCGCTACCTTCCGGGTGCGCGGTGATGTGATCGATATCTACCCGGCGGAATCGGACTTGGAGGCGATTCGCATCGAACTGTTCGATGACGAGGTGGAAAGTATCAGCGCTTTCGATCCGTTGACCGGCGAAGTCATCCGCCGCTTGCCGCGCTTCACCTTCTACCCCAAGAGCCACTACGTTACCCCGCGGGAAACCTTGCTCGGGGCCGTTGAGGGAATCAAGGTCGAGCTCCAGGAGCGCCTCGACTACCTGCGCTCGAACAACAAACTGGTGGAGGCCCAGCGCCTGGAGCAGCGCACTCGTTTCGACCTGGAGATGATCCTGGAACTGGGCTATTGCAACGGCATCGAGAACTACTCGCGCTACCTCTCGGGCCGTGACTGCGGGGCTGCGCCGCCCACGCTCTTCGACTATCTACCTGCCGATGCCCTGTTGGTGATCGACGAATCCCACGTCAGCGTGCCCCAGGTCGGCGCCATGTATAAAGGCGACCGTTCGCGTAAGGAAACCCTGGTGGAATACGGCTTCCGCTTGCCTTCGGCGCTGGACAACCGGCCCATGCGCTTCGACGAATGGGAGAACATCAGCCCGCAGACGATTTTCGTCTCCGCCACACCGGGTAACTACGAGGCTGAGCACGCCGGCCGGGTGATCGAACAGCTGGTGCGGCCCACTGGCCTGGTGGACCCGCAGATCGAAATCCGCCCGGCGCTGACCCAGGTCGACGACCTGCTCTCGGAAATTTCCAAGCGCGTAGCCCTCGAAGAGCGCGTGCTGGTGACGACCCTGACCAAGCGCATGTCCGAAGACCTCACCGATTACCTCGCCGACCACGGTGTGCGTGTGCGCTACCTGCACTCGGACATCGACACGGTGGAGCGGGTGGAGATCATCCGCGACCTGCGCCTGGGCGCTTTCGATGTGCTGGTGGGGATCAACCTGCTGCGCGAAGGCCTGGACATGCCGGAAGTGTCCCTGGTGGCCATTCTCGACGCCGACAAGGAAGGTTTCCTACGCTCCGAGCGTTCGCTGATCCAGACCATCGGCCGCGCGGCACGTAACCTCAACGGCCGGGCGATTCTCTACGCAGACCGCATCACCGGCTCCATGGAGCGGGCGATCGGCGAAACCGAGCGCCGTCGCGAGAAGCAGATTGCCTTCAACCTGGCCAACGGCATTACCCCAAAAGGCGTGTTCAAGGACGTGGCCGACATCATGGAAGGCGCCACTGTGCCGGGCTCGCGCAGCAAGAAGCGCAAAGGCATGGCCAAGGCCGCCGAGGAAAGTGCGCGCTACGAGGCTGAACTGCGTTCGCCGAGCGAAATCACCAAGCGCATCCGCCAACTGGAGGAAAAGATGTACCAGTTGGCCCGCGACCTGGAGTTCGAGGCCGCTGCGCAAATGCGCGACGAAATCGGCAAATTGCGCGAGCGGCTGTTGGCGGTTTGATCTTCTATTTACGGGGCCTATCGCGAGCAGGCTCGCTCCCACAAGGGCATGGCACCAGCCAACCTGTGGGGCCAGGCTCGCGATAAGGGCGCCGCCGGCACGCCGCCCCCTCGGGTTAATGCGCCTCCCCAGCCTTGATCCCCTGCGGCAATGCCCGGGTTAGCAGAATCGCCAGCATACTGACCCCCAACGCAACCCCCACAAAGTGAAACGCATCGTTGTAGGCCATGATCTGCGCCTGTTGGTGGGCGATCTCGCTGAGTTTGCCCAAAGCAGCTGTTTCGTTGCCCAGGGTCGTGGTCAGGCTGGCCATGCGCTCGGCCACTTGCGGGTTGCCGGGCACGATGGCTTCGCGCAGGTAATCGAAATAGGTCTTGGTCCGCGCATCCAGCAACGTGGCGAGCAGGGCGATGCCGATGGCACCGCCGAGGTTGCGCAGGATGTTGAACAGGCTCGACGCCGACCCCGCATCCTCGGGCAGGATGTAGGCAGTGGCGATCAGCGAGATGGTCACCATAATCAGCGGCTGGCCGAGGGCGCGGATGATCTGGATCTGGTTGAACTGCGGCCCGGCGAAGTCCGGGTTGAGCACACCAGAAGAAAAACTCGCCAGCCCGAACAGGCCGAACCCCAGGGTGCACAGCCATTTGGGCGAGACGAACTTCATCAGCTTGGGCACCAGCGGGATCAGGAACAGCTGCGGCACGCCCATCCACATGATGACTTCGCCGATCTGCAGGGCGTTGTAGTTCTGGATCTGCGCCAGGTACAGCGGTAGCAGGTAGATCGAGCCATAGAGCCCCACGCCCATGCCCAGGCTGGAAATGCTTGCCAGGCCAAAGTTGCGGTTGCGCAGGATGCCCAGGTTTATCAGCGGTTGGGGTTTGGACACCTGGATGATGACAAAAGCGATCAGGCAGAGCAGGGCAATGCTGCCCAGGCTGACGATCAGGCTCGACTCCAGCCAGTCCTTGCGGTGGCCCTCTTCGAGGAACACCTGCAAGCAGCCCAGGCCCACGCCCAGGGTGAGGATGCCGCTGTAGTCGGTGCGCTTGAGCAACTCCCAGTGCGCCGCTTTCTTTTCCAGGCCATAGAGCAACCCGGCGATCATCAGTAGGCCGGGTGGCACGTTGATATAGAAGATGTATTCCCAGCCCCAGTTTTCCGTGAGCCAGCCGCCGATGGTCGGGCCTATGGACGGCGCAAACGTGGCCGTCATGGCGAACATCGCCATGCCTTTGGCGCGGTGGTGCTCGGGCAGCTTGATGAGGGTCAGGGTGAACGCCAGGGGGATCAGCGCGCCGCCGGTGAAGCCTTGCAGGGCGCGGAATACGATCATGCTCTCCAGGCTCCAGGCCATGGAGCACAGCAGGGACGCGAAGAGAAACCCCACCGACACCCACACCGCCAGGCGCCGCGCCGACAGTAACTGCACCAGCCACGCGGTGAGGGGGATCATGATGATTTCCGCCACCAGGTAGGAGGTGGAAATCCACGAGCCTTCTTCCAGGGTCGCCGACAGCGCGCCTTGGATGTCCTTGAGCGAAGAGTTGGTGATCTGGATGTCCAGCACCGCCATAAAGGCGCCGAGCATCACGCTCATCACTGCGATCCAGTCGCGCCGGGTCGGTTCGCCGACCGGGCGGATCAGGGCATCACCGGCCATCTGCTGGGGCGTCGTGGATGTTCACCTTGACGGTCACGGACATGCCCGGGCGTATCTTGCCCTTGAGCGGGTTGTTGGCGTCGAAAGTCAGTTTTACCGGAATCCGTTGTACGACCTTGGTGAAGTTGCCGGTGGCATTGTCTGGGGGCAGCAGGCTGAACTGCGCGCCCGAGGCGGCGAACAGGCTGTCAACCCGGGCCTGGATTGGTGTGTCGCCGTAGGCATCGAATATCAGCTCGGCCTGTTGCCCGGGCTGCATGTGGCCGATTTGGGTTTCTTTGAAATTGGCCTGAATCCAGATGTCCTGGTCGGGCACGATCGACAGCAAATAGGCGCCGGCCTGCACGTACTGGCCATTGCGCGCCGCGCGCTGGCCAATCAGCCCGCTGATGGGCGAGTGGATCTCGCTACGGGTCAGGTTCAGTTCGGCCTGGGCCAGGTCGGCGCGGGCGTTGGCGATTTGCGCGTCGAGGCGCTTGATCTCGGCGTTCAGCGCGTTGACCTGCTGGCGCTGGCCCTGGGCATCTGCTTGGGCTTTGGCCACTTGCGAGCGGGCGATGTGGTTGTCGGCGGACAGGGTGGTCACCCGTTCCTCGGAGACATAACCGGGTTTGCGCAAGGTCTGTGCCCGGGACAGGTCGATCTGCGAGCGGCCCAAGCTGGCCTGGCTGGAGGCCACTTGCGCTTCGCTCGCGGCGATCAGGCTGGCCTGCTGGGTCAGTTTGCTTTGTGCTTGCAAGCGTTCGGCCTCGCGGGTGGCGAGGGCGGCTTGGGCGCGTTCGATGGCCAGTTGAAAGTCATCGCCTTCAAGGCGCACCAATAACTGGCCTTTTTCCACATGTTGGTTGTCGCGCACCAGCACTTGTTCAACACGCGCGCCCAATTGGCTGGACACGCGGGTGATTTCGCCTTGGACGTAGGCGTTATCGGTGCTCTCGAAAAACCGCCCCTTGAAGAACCAGTGGGCGAACAGGCCCCCGGCCACCAGCAGGACGAGCAACAGGAAAATGGACAGACGACGCTTGAGTTGGGCAGGCATGGGCAGGCTGTAATCGAAAAAGTGTAAGTAAATTTAACAGGCGGCGAATCTGGCAGATAGCCGACCAGTGGTAAATGCCCTGCGCTGATATTCAGTCATTCAGGGCTCTGGCGGTGAATTGCAGGCCCAACCTTGGCTTAAATGCCCTGTTCACTGGAGCGCGGTTACGTTGGCCTGTTACCATTCGGCCCTTGTTTCATCTCCGCTTTTTATATTCTTTTCGAGACATGCCATGACCACCGTCCGCACTCGCATCGCGCCATCGCCCACCGGCGATCCCCACGTCGGCACCGCCTACATCGCTTTGTTCAACTACTGCTTCGCCAAGCAGCACGGCGGCGAGTTCATCCTGCGTATCGAAGATACCGATCAGTTGCGTTCGACCCGTGAGTCCGAGCAGCAGATTTTCGATGCCTTGCGCTGGCTGGGCATCAACTGGAGCGAAGGCCCGGACGTGGGCGGCCCACACGGCCCTTACCGGCAGAGCGAGCGCGGCGACATCTACAAGCAGTACACCCAGCAACTGGTGGAGATGGGCCACGCGTTCCCGTGCTTTTGCACCGCCGAAGAGCTTGACCAGATGCGTGCCGAGCAGATGGCGCGCGGTGAAACACCACGCTATGACGGCCGTGCCTTGCTGCTGCCGGCCGAAGAAGTGGCCCGGCGCCTGGCGGCCGGCGAGCCCCACGTGATCCGCATGAAAGTACCGAGCGAGGGCGTCTGCGTGGTGCCGGACATGCTGCGCGGCGATGTCGAGATCCCGTGGGATCGCATGGACATGCAGGTGTTGATGAAGACCGACGGCTTGCCGACCTACTTCCTGGCCAACGTGGTGGATGACCACCTAATGGGCATCACCCACGTGCTGCGCGGCGAAGAGTGGCTGCCGTCGGCGCCCAAGCTGATCCTCTTGTACGAGTACTTCGGCTGGGACCAACCGGAACTGTGCTACATGCCGCTGCTGCGTAACCCGGATAAGAGCAAGCTGTCCAAGCGCAAGAACCCGACCTCGGTGACCTTCTACGAGCGCATGGGTTTCATGCCTGAGGCGATGCTCAACTACCTGGGCCGCATGGGCTGGTCGATGCCGGACGAGCGCGAGAAGTTCTCGTTGCAGGAGATGGTCGATCATTTCGACCTTAAGCGTGTGTCCCTGGGCGGGCCGATCTTCGACGTCGAGAAACTGTCGTGGCTCAACGGCCAGTGGCTGCGCGACCTGCCGGTGCAAGAGTTCGCCAGCCGCGTACAGAACTGGGCGCTGAACCCTGAATACATGATGAAAATCGCCCCTCACGTACAGGGCCGGGTCGAAACCTTCAGCCAGATCGCGCCGTTGGCGGGGTTCTTCTTCGCTGGCGGGGTCAACCCGGATGCGAAGCTGTTCGAGTCCAAGAAGCTGTCCGGCGACCAAGTGCGCCAGTTGATGCAGTTGATCCTGTGGAAACTGGAAAGCCTGCGTCAGTGGGAGAAGGACAGCATCACCGCGACCATTCAGGCTGTGGTCGAATCCCTGGAATTGAAACTGCGCGACGCCATGCCGCTGATGTTCGCCGCCATTACCGGGCAGGCCAGTTCGGTGTCGGTGCTCGATGCCATGGAAATCCTCGGCCCGGATTTGACCCGTTTCCGTCTGCGCCAGGCCATTGATTTACTCGGTGGCGTGTCGAAGAAAGAAAACAAAGAGTGGGAAAAACTGTTGGGCGCGATTGCCTGAAGCGGTGTGCGGCCGCCGACACCGACATGGGCGGCGGTCGCAGGAGTGGGTTAAGCCCCGGATTTTCGAGGGGAGGGCGGTAAGTGATTGTTATGTCGGCAAAAATTTTTGATTATTTTTAAAAATAAGTTTGACAGCCTTTCGATACGCCCTTAAGATTCGCCCCGTCCTCACCGATGAGGGGCTATAGCTCAGCTGGGAGAGCGCTTGCATGGCATGCAAGAGGTCGACGGTTCGATCCCGTCTAGCTCCACCAATTACAGGTTCAAGGCCTGGCCACACCGACCTTGAATCGATCAGTTCTCAGCGCTGATCTGTTGTTAGAAGGGTTTGCGTCCCCTTCGTCTAGTGGCCTAGGACACCGCCCTTTCACGGCGGTAACAGGGGTTCGAGTCCCCTAGGGGACGCCAGTATTACAGAAGCAGTGTCTTAGGATGTTGCTCCGCCGCGAGGCGAAAAATCTGGGGCTATAGCTCAGCTGGGAGAGCGCCTGCATGGCATGCAGGAGGTCAGCGGTTCGATCCCGCTTAGCTCCACCAATTTACAATTCAAGGTTTGGCCACACCGGCCTTGAATCGACCGGCTCTCAGCACCGGTCAGTTGTATAGAAGGTTTTGCGTCCCCTTCGTCTAGTGGCCTAGGACACCGCCCTTTCACGGCGGTAACAGGGGTTCGAGTCCCCTAGGGGACGCCACGATTACCCGCTCTGCGGGATTTATAAGGGTCATTCAATTATTGAATGGCCCTTTTGTTTGTCTGGCGTTCGCCGATTCTGTCTTTCCTCAATTGTGTTCTTCTGACTGGCGGTTAATTTAAAGCTTGCGAAATTTTATTATGAGAATAATATTTCGTTCGTAATATTTGGAGATTGTCATGAACTACAAAAAAGCACATACCCGCGAACGCATTCTGCAAGCCGCCAGCGCCGCCCTTGTGCAGCGCGGGCCGGCTGAGCCCAGCGTGGGGGAGGTCATGGGCGGGGCGGGGCTGACCGTGGGTGGCTTCTACGCGCACTTTGAAAGCAAGGACGCGTTGATGCTGGAGGCGTTCACCCAGTTGCTCGCCCAGCGCCGTGCGCTGATCGCCCAGCTCGATGCCGGCCTCAGCGGTGAAGAGCGTCGCGCGTTGGTGGCTGCGTTCTACCTGTCGCGCAAGCACCGCGACAGCGCCGAGCATGCCTGCCCGATTCCAGCCTCCATCGGTGAAATGGGACGCTTGCCGGATGACTTTCGCCAAGCCTTGGCCGAACACATGGAGTTGATGCTGGCGCAATTGGCGGACAGCCCGGAAGACACCGACAAGGCCTTGGCCGATATCGCGCTGATGGTAGGCGGCTTGGCTCTGGCGCGTGCTTTGGGGCCGGGGGAGTTATCCGATCGGATGCTGCGGGCCGCCAAATCGGCGGTGGTGTGATTTCAAGGGTCAGCCTGAGGATGTGAGCAATGAGCACGTTGAGCTGGGTTAGAGGCGTTAACAGCACCCTGGGTTGGTTCGCTCCGGGGTTTATGGCGAAGAAAATGCGCCTGGCGTTCATGAAGCCCCGGGACATGCCACCCCGTGACTGGGAGCTGCCGCTGCTGGCGAGTGCCGAGCGGATCACCTTGCGCTTCGGGCTGTCGGCCCTGCGCTGGGGGGAAGGGCCTACGGTGTTGTTGATGCACGGCTGGGAAGGGCGGCCGACCCAGTTCGCCAGCCTGATCGATGCGCTGGTCGCGGCCGGGTATTCGGTTGTCGCGCTGGACGGCCCGGCCCACGGCCGTTCGCCCGGCCATGAAGCTAACGTGATGCTGTTTGCCCGCGCCATAGTCGAGGCCTCTGCCGAGTTGCCGCCGCTGCAAGCGGTGATCGGTCACTCGATGGGAGGTGCCAGCGCCATGCTCGCGGCGCAATTGGGCCTGCGCACGCAAACCCTGGTGTGTATTTCCGCGCCGGCGCGGATTCTTGCAGTGCTGCGTGGTTTTGCCCGCTATGTCGGCTTGCCACCCAAGGCGCGTTCGGCGTTTATCCGCCATGTGGAGCGGGATGTGGGCGTCCCCGCCGCGAAGCTGGACGTGGCGCACTACCAATTGGCCATGCCCGGGCTGATCGTGCACGCCGAAGATGACCTGTTCGTCCCGGTGGCCGAGTCGCAGTTGATCCACGAGGCCTGGTTTGACAGCCGGTTGCTACGCCTGCCCGAAGGGGGCCATCAGCGCGTGTTGGCCGATCCGCGGCTGATCGAGGGCGTGCTGGCCCTGCTGGCCAACCGCAACACGGCCGAACGCCAATCGGCCTGAGCATCCGGTACACTGCCCCGGTCCAATTGAATCGACCGGGGAGTGACCCATGGGCTGGGATCTGGCAACGCCTTTTATCATTGACCTACAGGTGGCCGCCGAGGACATTGACGGCCTCGGGCATGCCAACAACGCCGTTTACGTGACGTGGCTCGAACGTTGCGCCTGGCGCCATTCCCAACGCCTGGGGCTGGACCTGGTGGAGTATCGGCGTCTGGACCGTGCCATGGCGGTGGTGCGCCATGAGATCGACTACCTCGCCGCAGCCTATGAAGACGATGAGCTGCAACTGGCCACCTGGATCATCGACTGGGATCAGCGCCTGAAAATGACCCGGCGTTTCCAACTGGTGCGCCCGCGTGACAACGCGACCCTGCTGCGGGCACAAACCACTTTTGTCTGCATCGAATTGTCCACGGGCAAGCCCAAGCGCATGCCTGCCGAGTTCATCGCAGGCTATGGCCCGGCCGTGCGGGATGAGGCCGTCCCGTCCGGGGAAATACCCGCCATGCGCCGAAACCCGTAAACTGCCGCACGTTTTTCGTTGAGTGTTTTCCATGCAAATTGCTTTAGCGCCCATGGAGGGGTTGGTCGACAACATCCTGCGCGATGTCTTGACCCGGGTCGGCGGCATCGACTGGTGCGTGACCGAGTTCATCCGGATCAACGACCAGTTGCTCACCCCCGCCTACTTCCACAAATTCGGACCGGAACTGCTGAACGGCGCCAAGACCGCTTCGGGCGTGCCGTTGCGCGTACAGTTGCTCGGCTCCGACCCGGTGTGCCTGGCGGAAAACGCCGCGTTGGCGTGCGAGTTGGGTAGCGAGGTGATCGACCTGAACTTTGGCTGCCCGGCCAAGACTGTCAACAAGTCCCGGGGTGGCGCGGTGCTGCTCAAGGAGCCGGAATTGCTCAACCGCATCGTCGAGCAGGTGCGTCGCTCGGTGCCGCCCCATATCCCGGTGACCGCCAAGATGCGCCTGGGTTTTGACAGCCCGGACGGTTCCCTGGTCTGCGCCACTGCGCTGGCCGAGGGCGGGGCCGAGCATATCGTGGTGCACGCGCGGACCAAGACCGACGGCTACAAGCCGCCCGCCCACTGGGAGTGGATTCCCCGCGTGCAGGAGGTGGTCAAGGTGCCGGTGTTCGCCAATGGCGATATCTGGAGCGTCGAGGACTGGCGCCGCTGCCGCGAAATCAGCGGCGTGGAGGACATCATGCTGGGCCGTGGCCTGGTCTCGCGCCCGGACCTGGCGCGGCAAATCGCGGCGGCGCGGGCCGGCGAAGAAGTGGTCGAGATGACCTGGGCCGAACTCTTGCCGCTGCTCCAGGACTTCTGGCTGCAAGCCAAGGCGCAGATGACTGCGCGCCAATCGCCGGGGCGCCTCAAGCAGTGGCTGGCGATGCTGACCCGTAACTACCCCGAGGCAGTGGCATTGTTCACCCTATTGCGGCGCGAAACCGAGCTCGATCAGGTCTCGCGTCTGCTCGGTTTACCGGTGCCCAAGGCGGCCTGAAAAAAATAAAAAAAGACGCTTGAAATGCCATCAGTGGTCCTTATCTAGGGGTTAGGCGATGCCGAAGTCGGGTCGCCCTGCTAAAAACCTTGCTGATATTTCAGGAGACTTGAACCATGAGTACTGCATTTTCCCTGGCCCCCCTGTTTCGTTCCTCGGTGGGTTTCGATCGCTTCAACGACCTGTTCGAGACCGCTTTGCGCAACGAGCCCGGCAGCAGCTACCCACCCTACAACGTGGAAAAACACGGTGACGACCAATACCGCATCGTGATCGCTGCCGCAGGCTTCCAGGAGCAAGACTTGGAGCTGCAAGTCGAAAAAGGCGTACTGACCGTCAGTGGTGGCAAGCGTGACGCCAACGAAGATGTCACCTACCTGCACCAAGGCATCGCCCAGCGTGCGTTCAAACTGTCGTTCCGCCTGGCCGACCACATCGAGATCAAGGCGGCCGACCTGAGCAACGGTCTGTTGAGCATCGACTTGCTGCGCGTCGTGCCGGAAGAAGCCAAAGCCAAGCGCATCCCCATCAATGGCGCGCAAAACCGGGCGCTGCAGCACTAAGCCCAAGCCCATAAAGGGCGTCGTTAGCGTAATGCCAGTCAGCGAGTAAGCTGGCTGGCATTTTTTTGGGCCCTCGTTCACCAGGGTGCAGTCGGATACATGTCGATGAGCCCACCCTGATCCATTGGGGGCGGTGTAGCCCATGACGCCCTTACTTGAGCAACAACTCAAACGCCGCCAACGGCAGCGGCCGGCTGTGCAGGTAGCCTTGGTAGAGGTGACAGCCCAGGCCCTGGAGGAAGTCCAGTTGTTCCTGGGTTTCCACGCCTTCGGCGATCACCGCCAGGTGCAGGCTCAGGGCCATGGCGACGATGGCGCGGATGATTTCTGCGTCGTTGGGGTCGTGGGTGGCATCGCGCACGAAGGACTGGTCGATTTTCAGCGCGTCCACCGGCAGGCGCTTGAGGTAGGTCAGGGAGGAGTAACCGGTGCCGAAGTCGTCCATGGCAAAGCTGACGCCCAGTTTTTTCAAGCGGCGCATTTTGTTGATGGTGTCGTCCAGGTTCTGGATCACGATGCCTTCGGTGATTTCCAGTTTCAGCAGGCCGAAGGGCAATTGGTGGCTGCGCAGGCTGTGTTCGATGCGTTCGACAAAGTCGTTCTGGCGGAACTGGCGCGGGCTGATGTTCACGCACAGGCTGAAATCCTGTGGGTCGATCAGGTGTTGGTCGATTAGGTGGCGGAAGTCCCGGCAGGCCTCGTCGAGGATCCAGGTGCCGACTTCGAGGATCAGGCCGCTGTCTTCCAGGACCTTGATGAATTCGCTCGGCGACTGCGCGCCCAGTTGTGGGTGTTGCCAGCGCAGCAGGGCTTCGGCGCCGACGATGCGGTGGCCGCGGGCGTCTATCTGCGGCTGGTAGTGCAGGCTGAATTCGCCCCGGGCCAGGGCCAGGCGCAGGTCGGTTTCCATGCGCAGGCGTTCGCTGGCGGCTTTTTGCATGGTGGTGTGGAACATCTGCGTGGTGTTGCGCCCCGAATCTTTGGCGCGGTACAGGGCGATGTCGGCGCGTTTGAGCAGGTCGGCCGGGGTGGAGCCGTGGTCGGGGATCAGGGCGATACCGATGCTGGGGGTGACCTGTAGGCGCTGACCGTCAAGGAACATAGGCTCAGACAGCAATTCGCGCAGGGTGTCGGCCACTTGCCGCACCTGGGCGCTGACCTCGCCGCGTGAACCTTCCAGGCCACTGAGCAGCACCACGAACTCGTCTCCCCCTAAGCGCGCCACAGTGTCTTCCATGCGCACGCTGGCTTCCAGGCGCGCGGTGACGATTTTCAGCACGGTGTCGCCCACCGGGTGGCCGAGGGAATCGTTGATGTGCTTGAAGTGGTCCAGGTCGAGGAACAGCAGGGCGCCGCGCAGGTTATGGCGCTTGAGCAGGGCGATCTGCTGGCTCAGGCGATCCATCAGCAGGGCGCGGTTGGGCAGGTTGGTCAGCGGGTCGTGGTAGGCCAGGTGGCGGATCTGCGCTTCGGCATTCTTCAACAGGCTGACGTCCCGCGCGGTCAGTAGCAGGCACGGCACCTCATTGAGAGTGATGGGCTCCACCGAGACTTCCACGATAAGGGGTTCGCCGCGCTTGTTGCGCCCGAGCATCTCCTGATGATGTACCCGGCCCTTGGCCCGTAGTTCTGCCAACAGGTCGGCGCGTTGTTTTTCTTCCGCCCAGATACCCACTTGGTAAGCGGTACGGCCGATCACCTCGTCGGCGCGGTAGCCGGTGAGGCGGCAGAAGCCATCGTTGACTTCCAGGTAGCGGCCGCTGTCGCGCTCGGTAATGGTGATGGCGTCGGGGCTGGAGTGAAAAGCCTTGGCGAATTTCTCTTCGCTGGCCTTGAGCGCGGCTTCGGAGCGTTGTTGCTGGGTGATGTCGCGCAGGGTGGTGACACTGCACGGCTGGTTACCGACGCTGATCTGGCGGCTGGAGATCACGCACGTCAGGGCCCGGCCGTCCTTGTGGTGAACGACAATGGCGACATTGGTCAGTGCTTGCTCGCGGATCACTTGCTCGATGCGTTGCTGACGTTGCCCGGTGTTGTCCCACAGGCCGATCTGGTCGGCGCTGCGTGCCATCACGTCGGCGGCGGTCCAGCCGAAGGTCTGGGTGAACGCGGAGTTGATTTCGATGAATTGGCCGGTGTCCTGGCGGGTGACGCAAATCGGGTCCGGGCTGACCTGGAACAGGCTGGCGAATTTCTCCTCGGAAGCCACCAGGCGTTGTTCGCGCTCGACCTGGTCGGTGATGTCCAGCAGGGTGCCCGCCATGCGCAGCGGCGCGCCGTGTTCGTCGCGGTAGAGGCGGGCGCGGCTTTCCAGGTAGCGCGAGCTGCCGTCGGCCAGTTGCACGCGGTAGGTCAGTTGGTAGTTGCCGGCCGGGCCCTCGCGTAGGCTGCGATAGGCGTTGCGCATGCTGTCGCGTTCTTCGCCGGGCACGCCCTCGAAAAAGGCGTCGAAGGATTCGTGGAAGGGGATCGGGTCCAGGCCATGCAACTGCGCGGCGCGGGCCGAACCGTAGAGCATGCCGCTGGGAATGTGCCAGTCCCAGGTGCCCAATTGCGCCGATTCCAGGGCCAGGTCCAAGCGTTCCTGGCTGTCCTTGAGGGCGTGCTCGGCGTTCTTGCGTTCGCTGGTGTCGAGAAAGGTACTGAGCAGGTAAGGCTGGCCTTCCAACTCGACTTTTTGCGCACTGAGGATGCCGTCGTGCAGTTGCCCGCTGCGGGCGCGGAACTGCACTTCCATGCTGACCAGCTCGCCCTTGGCGTGGGTAGCGTGGATCAGGTGCGCGCGTTGTTCGGGATGGACCCACAGGCCCAGTTCCAGGGTCGTGCGGCCAATCACATCCTTGGCGGGCCAGCCGAACAGGCTCTCGAAATACTGGTTGGCTTCGCTTATCAGGCCGTCTTCCTGGCGGGTCAGCAGCACCATGTTGGGGGACAGTTGGAACAGGGTCGCGAAACGCTTTTCCGAGCTGCTCAAGGCCTGTTCGCGTTGGCGTTGGTGGGTGACTTCGCGGATCACGCCGATCATGCGCGGTTTGCCGTTTTTATCCGGGAGCAGGCTGCCGTTGATTTCCAGCCAGTGCAGGCTGCCGTCCGGCCAGCAGATGCGGTGGTGCATGGCTTGCTCCAGCGGCGCGCCGGCCAGCACGGCGTGAATGGCGCGCAGGGTTTTGGCGCGATCCTGCGGGGGGAGCAGGTCCAGGTAGTTAAGGTCGGCCGGTAAAGGTTGCTTGGGGTCGAAGCCGAACAGCGCCTGGGTGCCCCGCGACCAACTGATCTGCCCACTCTCGATGTCCCAATACCAGGCGCCCAAGCGGGCGCCATTGAGCGCGGCGAGCAACTGCGGCGCACTTTCCCAGCTCTGCTCCGAGGTATGCGGGTCGAGGGCCTGGATGCGTGGCATGGGCGGAACACGGTCAGCGGGTGTGTGCATTGAGAGCAGGCCTTAGGCTGAATAAAGCGTTTAGCGCAAGGGTTTCAGGGCATGGCTCAGGCGATGGATGCCGGCTTGCGTGGCAGATCGATCTGGGCATCCAGTAAGGCCATGAAAGCCCGCGCAGCATTCGACAGCGTCCTTTCGGTGTGCAGGATATAGCCTAGCTGGCGCGTAAGCTGTATGCCCGGCAACGGAATGCGCGCCACTTGGTCGTCCAGCATGGTCCGCGGCAGCACACTCCAGGCCAAGCCAATGGAGACCATCATTTTTATGGTTTCCAGATAGTTAGTGCTCATGGCGATGTTCGGCGTCAAGCCCTGGGTTTCAAACAGGCGATGGACAATATGGTGGGTAAAGGTGTTGCCGCCGGGAAACACCGCCGGGTGCGAGGCGATATCCGTCAGGCTGACCGCACCGTTGCTCGCCAGCGAGTGCTCGGGGGCAGCGACGAAATCCAGTGGGTCGTCCCACACCGGCGTGGCGCGCACCAGCGAGTGAGGCTCCGGGGCCAGGGTGATGACCGCCAGTTCCGCACGGCCGTGGAGAATTTCCTCGTAGGCCACTTCCGAATCGAGAAACTGAATATCCAGTGCCACCTGTGGGTATTGCCGGGTGAAGGCCCGCAGCAAGGGTGGCAAGCGATGCAGGCCGATGTGATGGCTGGTGGCCAAGGTCAGGCGCCCGGTCACTTCGCCGGTCAGGTTGGTCAGGGCGCGGCGGGTGTCGTCCAGCACATTGAGGATCTGGTAGGCCCGTGGCAGCAAGGCGCGCCCGGCTTCGGTCAGGCTCACTTCGCGGCCCAGGCGATCGAACAGGCGCACATTCAATTGCTGCTCAAGGCCTGCGATGCGTTTGCTGATGGCCGGTTGGGTCAGGTGCAGGTGTTCGCCGGCGCCGGAGAAGCTGCCGGTTTCGGCGATGGCGATGAAGGCATTGAGGTTGGCCAGGTCCATGGTTGTATTCCAGATGGTTATCCAAAGCATAAAAAATATGAATTTGAGTTATTCAATGTAACGCCATAGGATCGACCTCACAAGCCAAAGGGTTATTGAGCCGCTTCAAGGCCCGGGGCATAGAAGATAGATACGCGCTGATGAGGACCGTCTGATGGCTGGCAAGACGCTTTACGACAAGCTCTGGGATTCCCACGAAGTGAAACGACGCGACGACGGTTCGTCGCTGATCTACATCGATCGTCACATCATCCACGAAGTGACCTCGCCCCAAGCTTTCGAAGGCCTGCGCCTGGCCGGGCGCAAGCCTTGGCGCGTTGACTCGATCATCGCCACCCCCGACCACAACGTGCCGACCACCCCGGACCGCAAGGGCGGGATCGAGGCCATTACCGACCAGGTGTCGCGCCTGCAAGTGCAGACCCTGGACGACTACTGCGACGAGTACGGCATCACCGAGTTCAAGATGAACGACGTGCGCCAGGGCATCGTCCACGTCATCGGCCCGGAGCAGGGCGCAACCTTGCCGGGTATGACCGTGGTCTGCGGTGACTCCCACACCTCCACCCACGGCGCCTTCGGTGCGCTGGCCCACGGCATCGGCACCTCCGAGGTGGAGCATGTGTTCGCTACCCAGTGCCTGGTGGCCAAAAAGATGAAGAACATGCTGGTGCGCGTCGAAGGGCAATTGCCGTTCGGCGTCACCGCCAAGGACATTGTCCTCGCGGTGATCGGCAAGATCGGCACCGCCGGCGGCAATGGCCACGCCATCGAGTTCGCCGGCCGCGCGATTCGCGACCTGTCGGTCGAAGGCCGCATGACCATCTGCAACATGTCCATTGAGGCCGGTGCCCGCGTGGGCCTGGTGGCGGCGGACGAAAAAACCGTGGCCTACGTCAAGGACCGCCCGTTCTCGCCCAAGGGCGCGGAATGGGACCTGGCGGTAGAAGCCTGGAAAGACCTGGTGTCTGACGCCGATGCGGTGTTCGACACGGTGGTCGAACTCGACGCAACGCAGATCAAGCCGCAAGTCAGTTGGGGCACCTCGCCGGAGATGGTGTTGGCAGTGGACCAGAACGTGCCCGATCCAGCCCGCGAACCGGACCTGGTCAAGCGCGGTTCCATCGAGCGCGCCTTGAAGTACATGGGCCTGTCGGCCAACCAGGCGATCACCGATATCCAGCTCGATCGCGTGTTCATCGGTTCGTGCACCAACTCGCGGATCGAAGACTTGCGCGCCGCAGCGGTCATCGCCAAGGGCCGCAAAGTGGCGTCCACCATCAAGCAGGCCATCGTGGTCCCGGGTTCCGGCTTGGTGAAGGCCCAGGCCGAAGCCGAAGGCCTGGACAAGATTTTCCTCGACGCCGGTTTTGAATGGCGCGAGCCGGGTTGCTCCATGTGCCTGGCGATGAACCCGGACCGCTTGGAATCAGGCGAGCATTGCGCCTCGACCTCCAACCGCAACTTCGAGGGGCGCCAAGGCGCCGGTGGCCGCACCCACCTCGTCAGCCCGGCCATGGCCGCGGCGGCGGCAGTGAACGGTCGTTTCATCGACGTTCGTGAATTGATCTGAGGAGTTACCGATGAGAGCTTTTACCCAGCACACAGGTTTGGTCGCGCCATTGGATCGGGCCAACGTCGATACCGACCAGATCATTCCCAAGCAATTTCTCAAGTCGATCAAGCGCACCGGTTTCGGCCCCAACCTGTTCGATGAGTGGCGCTACCTGGACGTGGGCTACGCCTACCAGGACAACTCCAAGCGCCCGTTGAACAAGGATTTCGTGCTCAACGCCGAGCGTTACCAGGGCGCCAGCGTCCTGTTGGCCCGGGAGAACTTCGGCTGCGGCTCCAGCCGCGAACACGCGCCCTGGGCCCTGGAAGAGTACGGTTTTCGCAGCATCATCGCGCCCAGCTACGCCGATATCTTCTTCAACAACAGCTTCAAGAACGGCTTGCTGCCGATCATCCTCAGCGACGCCGAAGTCGATGAGTTGTTCCAGCAAGTCGAGGCCAACCCCGGCTACCAGTTGACCATCGACCTGGCCGCGCAAACCGTGACCCGCCCGGACGGCAAGGTCTACCACTTCGAGCTCGATGCGTTTCGCAAGCACTGCTTGATTAATGGCCTGGACGACATCGGCCTGACCTTGCAGGACGGCGACGCCATTGCCGCGTTCGAGGCCAAGCACCGGGCGAGCCAGCCGTGGCTGTTTCGCGATGCTTGATGTGCGGTAGATCGCCCTGACGCCTTCGCGGGCAGGCCCGCTCCCACCGGCCGATGCGCGAATGCAGTCAAGTGGGGGAGCGGGCTTGCCCGCGATAGCGCCAGTATCCATGCCACAAACCCAAGGAACTCATCATGACCACCGCCCACACCCAAGTCGTGCAAAAGCAGTTCGGCGAACAGGCCTCGGCCTACCTGAGCAGCGCAGTTCACGCCCAGGGCACTGAATTCGCGCTGCTCCAGGCCGAACTGGCCGGGCAGGGCGAGGCGCGCTTGCTGGACCTGGGCTGCGGTGCCGGGCATGTGAGCTTCCATGTGGCGCCGTTGGTCAAGGAAGTGGTCGCCTACGACCTCTCCCAGCAGATGCTCGACGTGGTGGCCGCCGCCGCAGTAGATCGTGGCCTGGGCAACATCCGCACCGTACAGGGCGCTGCCGAGCGCTTGCCGTTTGCCGATGGCGAGTTCGATTTCGTGTTCAGCCGCTATTCGGCCCACCACTGGAGCGACCTGGGCCTGGCGCTGCGGGAAGTGCGCCGGGTGCTCAAGCCCGGTGGCGTGGCGGCATTCGTCGATGTGTTGTCGCCGGGCAGCCCGTTGCTCGACACCTACCTGCAAAGCGTCGAGGTACTGCGCGACACCAGCCACGTGCGCGATTACGATGCTGGCCAGTGGCTGCGCCAGGTCAGCGACGCCGGCCTGCATGTGCGCAGCACCTCGCGCCAGCGCCTGCGGTTGGAGTACAGCTCCTGGGTGGCGCGGATGCGCACGCCAGAAGCCTTGTGCATAGCGATCCGGCAGTTGCAGCAGGCCATGGGCCAGGAAGTGCGCGACTACTTCGAGATCGAGGCCGACGGCTCCTTCAGTACCGACGTGCTGGTGCTGTGGGCCGAGCGCTAGGCACGCACCTAAATTTTTCCGGACGGGCCCGCGGGCCGGTCGCTAGATAACAAGAGGAAAGCATGAGCAAGCAGATTCTGATTCTCCCGGGTGACGGCATTGGTCCGGAAATCATGGCCGAAGCGGTCAAAGTCCTGGAACTGGCTAACCACAAGTATGCCTTGGGCTTCGAGCTGAGCCACGACGTGATAGGCGGCGCGGCCATCGACAAGCACGGCGTGCCCCTGGCCGACGAAACCCTGGACCGCGCCCGCGCCGCTGACGCGGTCCTGCTGGGTGCCGTGGGTGGGCCGAAATGGGACAAGATCGAGCGCGACATCCGCCCTGAGCGCGGCCTGCTGAAAATCCGTGCGCAACTGGGCCTGTTCGGCAACCTGCGCCCGGCGATCCTTTACCCGCAACTGGCCGACGCCTCAAGCCTGAAACCGGAAATCGTCTCGGGCCTGGACATCCTTATCGTCCGCGAGCTGACCGGCGGCATCTACTTCGGCGCGCCCCGTGGCACCCGCACCCTGGAAAACGGCGAGCGCCAGGCCTACGACACCCTGCCGTACAGCGAAAGCGAGATCCGCCGCATCGCCCGCGTGGGCTTTGACATGGCCCGGGTGCGCGGCAAGAAGGTCTGCTCGGTGGACAAGGCCAACGTGCTGGCCTCCAGCCAACTGTGGCGCGAAATCGTCGAGCAAGTGGCCCAGGACTACCCGGACGTCGAACTGAGCCACATGTACGTGGACAACGCCGCCATGCAACTGGTGCGCGCGCCCAAGCAGTTCGACGTGATCGTCACCGACAACCTGTTCGGCGACATTCTGTCCGACCAGGCGTCAATGCTCACCGGCTCCATCGGCATGCTGCCCTCGGCCTCCCTGGATGCCAACAACAAGGGCATGTACGAGCCGTGCCACGGTTCGGCGCCGGATATCGCGGGCCAGGGCATCGCCAACCCGCTGGCAACCATTTTGTCGGTGTCGATGATGTTGCGTTACAGCTTCAATCTGAACGCCGCCGCCGATGCCATCGAGCAGGCCGTCAGCCAGGTGCTGGACCAGGGCTTGCGCACCGGGGATATCTGGTCGGCCGGTTGCACTAAAGTCGGGACGCAGGAAATGGGCGACGCAGTAGTCGCCGCGCTGCGGAATCTGTAATCTCTCGGGCCGCGCTTGGCGCCGATGGCGGCGAGCGAGCCCACTTTTTAACAAGGTGTAGTTGCGATGAAACGTGTAGGTCTGATCGGTTGGCGCGGCATGGTCGGTTCCGTGCTCATGCAGCGGATGCTGGAAGAGCAGGACTTCGATCTTATCGAACCGGTGTTTTTCACCACTTCCAATGTCGGTGGCCAAGGCCCGTCCGTGGGCAAGGACATTGCCCCGCTCAAGGACGCGTACAGCATTGAAGAGCTGAAAACCCTCGACGTGATCCTGACCTGCCAGGGCGGCGACTACACCAGCGAAGTCTTCCCCAAGCTGCGCGAAGCGGGCTGGCAGGGCTACTGGATCGACGCCGCGTCCAGCCTGCGCATGCAGGACGACGCCGTGATCGTGCTGGACCCGGTGAACCGCAAGGTCATCGACCAGCAACTCGACGCAGGCACCAAGAACTATATCGGCGGCAACTGCACCGTCAGCCTGATGCTCATGGGCCTGGGCGGCCTGTTCGAGGCTGGCCTGGTGGAATGGATGAGCGCCATGACCTATCAGGCGGCCTCCGGTGCCGGCGCGCAGAACATGCGCGAACTGATTAAGCAGATGGGCGCGACCCACGCTGCGGTCGCCGATCAACTGGCCGACCCGGCCAGCGCCATCCTCGATATCGACCGGCGTGTGGCCGAAGCCATGCGCAGCGAAGCCTACCCGACCGAAAACTTTGGCGTGCCGCTGGCGGGCAGCCTGATTCCGTGGATCGACAAGGAACTGCCTAACGGCCAGAGCCGCGAAGAGTGGAAGGCTCAGGCCGAAACCAACAAGATCCTGGGCCGCTTCAAGAGCCCGATCCCGGTGGACGGCATCTGCGTGCGCATCGGCGCGATGCGCTGCCACAGCCAGGCGCTGACCATCAAGCTCAACAAAGACGTGCCGATCGCCGATATCGAAGGGCTTATCAGCCAGCACAACCCGTGGGTCAAACTGGTGCCGAACCAACGCGATATCAGCATGCAGGAGCTGAGCCCGACCAAGGTCACCGGCACCCTGAATGTACCCGTGGGCCGCTTGCGCAAACTGAACATGGGCACTCAGTACCTGGGCGCGTTCACCGTCGGCGACCAGTTGCTGTGGGGCGCGGCCGAGCCGCTGCGGCGCATGCTGCGGATCCTACTGGAGCGTTGATCCTTTCGTGTTGTAGAAGAACCCGCGCCTTGCAAGAAGCGCGGGTTTTTTTATGGCGCAATGGGTTTGCCCGCGATGGCCTTTAATTGCCTGCATGCCACCCACCCGGTAAAGTGCCGCTCCCCCCGTTTCGCCTGAGGTAAACCCCATGAGCCAGTCCTTTGATATCGCCGTGATCGGCGCCACCGGCACGGTCGGCGAAACCCTGGTGCAGATCCTCGAAGAGCGCGACTTCCCGGTGGGCGACCTGCATTTGCTGGCCAGCAGCGAGTCGGCGGGGCACTCGCTGCCGTTTCGTGGGAAAAACCTGCGGGTGCGGGAAGTGGATGAGTTCGATTTCGCCAAGGTGCAACTGGTGTTCTTCGCCGCCGGCCCGGCCGTCACCCTGAGCTTCGCGCCCCGTGCGACCGCAGCGGGATGCGCAGTGATCGACCTGTCCGGCGCCTTGCCCGCCGAGCAGGCACCCCAGGTGGTGCCGGAGGTCAATGGCCAGGTACTGGCGAGCCTGGCCAAGCCGCTTCAAGTCAGCAGCCCCAGCCCTTCGGCCACCAGCCTGGCCGTGGTGCTGGCACCCTTGCAGAGCGTGCTCGACATCCAGCGGGTCAGCCTGACGGCCAGCCTCGCGGTCTCTGCCCAGGGGCGCGACGCGGTGAAGGAGTTGGCCCGGCAAACCGCCGAGTTGCTCAATGTCCGCCCGTTGGAGCCCAAGTTCTTTGACCGGCAGATGGCGTTCAACCTGCTGGCCCAGGTTGGCAAGCCGGACGCCCAGGGCCACACCCTCCTGGAAAAACGCCTGGTGCGCGAACTGCGCGACGTTCTGGCGCAGCCTTTATTGAAGATTTCCGTGACTTGCGTTCAAGCGCCGGTGTTTTTTGGCGATAGCTTTACTGTCAGCCTGCAATGTGCGGCGGCGGTGGACCTGGGCAAGGTCAACCAGGCCCTGGAAAACGCACCGGGCATCGAACTGGTGGAGGCCGGCGATTATCCGACCGCGGTGGGCGATGCGGTAGGGCAGGACGTGGTCTACGTTGGCCGGGTTCGCCACGGTGTGGACGACGCGACGGAACTCAACCTGTGGCTGACCTGCGACAACGTGCGCAAAGGCGCGGCGCTCAACGCCGTGCAAGTGGCTGAGTTGTTGATAAAAGACCTGCTGTAAAAGATACTTGGCGCCAATTTACCGAATGTTTCTGACCAGGCGCTATGCTTGGCCGAACCGGGCCTCCCGCGGGGCCCGCAGCTTCACGGAATTAATCGCGCGCACGTTCCCTACAAGGCTGCGCGCAGTGCCTTACGGCAGCGGCTACTAAACCTTCTCGCTGGCCGAGGAATGTTCAACAAAGGATGAGGCTATGGTTCAAGTTCGCAAACTGGTGCTGGCAATTGCGGCCGCCTCGGCGCTGTCCTCTGGCGTGGCGCAGGCCCTTGGCCTGGGTGAGCTGACCCTCAAGTCAGCCCCGGCCCAACCGCTGGTGGCAGAGATCGAACTGCTGGACGTCAAGGACCTCACCGCCGCCGAAGTGGTGCCCAGCCTCGCCTCGCCGCAAGACTTCAGCAAGGCCGGTGTCGACCGCCAGGCCTTTCTTGATGAACTGCGTTTCACCACGGTGCTCAACCCTGGCGGCAAAAGCGTGCTGCGGGTGACGTCGAGCAAACCGCTCACCGAGCCCATGGTCAAGTTCCTGGTGCAAGTGATGTGGCCCAACGGCCGCTTGCTGCGTGATTACAGCGTGCTGCTCGACCCGTCCAAGTTCTCCCCGCAAGCCGCCGATGCTGCGGCCCAGCCTGCACCAGCGCAAGCGGTCAACCCGACGGCGGCCCCAGTCACCGCGCCCGGCAAACCGGCGCAGCACACCACCCGCGCCCGCGACACCCTCTGGGAAATCGCGGCCAAGGCGCGCAATGGCGGTTCGATCCAGCAAACCATGCTGGCGATCCAGGCGCTGAACCCCGATGCCTTCGTCGATGGCAACATCAATCGCCTGAAAACCGGCCAGGTCTTGCGCCTGCCGGATACCACCCAAAGCACTGCCCTGGCGCAACCGGCCGCCGTCGCCGAGGTGAATGCCCAATATGTGGCCTGGCGTCAGGGCCGCCGCGCGGCGCGGGCGCAACCGCTGGACGCCACCAAGCGTGCGCGGGCCACCGTCGCCCCCAGCCAAGGGCCGAAGACGGACAAGCTGAGTTTGGTTTCGGCCAACTCCGGCAAGGGCGGCAACGACAGCAAGGCGTTGAGCGACAAGCTTGCGGTGACCCAGGAAAGCCTCGATGCCAGCCGCCGCGACAATGCCGAGCTGAAAAGCCGCATGGCCGACCTGCAAAGTCAACTGGACAAGCTCCAGCGCCTGATTGAACTGAAAAACGACCAATTGGCCAAGTTGCAGGCCGAAGGTTCCGCCCCAGCGACAGCGGCCGTGGCCAGCGCCCCGAGCCCAGGCAATCCGGCAATGCCGGCCGAACTGGTTGCTCAGCCTGCCCCTGTGGCCACTGTGGCGCCGGCCCCTGAACCGGTAGCCCCAGCGGCGAGCGAGGAGGCGAAGTACAACGATTTGCTGACCAATCCGTTGCTGTTGGGCCTGGTGGGTGGCGGCGCGGTGATCCTGCTTCTGCTGTTGTTGTTGCTGGCCCGTCGCCGCAAGGCGCAGCAAGAAGCGGAAAAGCACCTGCGCATGGCCCGTGCCCTGGCCGAAGAGTCCGACCTGTCCTCGGACATGGACCTGCCGCAAAGCAGCTTCGAAGGCCTTGACGTTCCCCCGCCGAGCGTCAACCTCGCTCCAGCTCCAGCTCCAGCTCCAGCTCCAGCTCCAGCTCCAGCTCCGGTGATCGCGCCGGTGGTGGTGCAGGCGCCGATTGCCGCGCCCCTGGTGGCGCCGGCCGCCGAGCGTTCCGACGACGTGCTGGCCCAGGCCCAATCCCATATCGCCAACGGTCGCCTGAACCAGGCTGCCGAGTTGCTTGAAGAAGCCATCAAGCAAGAGCCGCAACGCAGCGACCTGCGCCTGAAACTGATGGAAGTCTACGGCGAGCAGGGCGACCGCGACGCGTTCGTGGTGCAAGAGCGCCAGTTGGTGGCTAACGGTAAGAACTTTGCCGAAGTCGAACAGCTCAAGGCCCGTTTCCCGGCCATGGCAGTGGCGGCGCTCGGTGCGGCGGCAGTGGCGGCTGAGCTCGACGCCCAGTACGTCAAGGAGCTGCTGCAAGATGAGCCCGCAGCGGCCCCGGCGCCTGCCGTGGCTTCTTCGGATGAGCTGGACGCTGACTTCGACCTGAGCCTGGATGACCTGGAAGCGGCATCGCCCGCTACTGTCGCCTCGGTGCCGGAGCTGGAAGCCTTCCCGCTGGACGACGACCTGAGTTTCGAGTCGGTGCTGGCGCAGCAGACCGAAGCCAAGGAAAGCCTGGACGACCTGTCGGATTTTGACTTCGACCTGGGTGCCGACCTGCCTGAGGAAGCCCTGGCCGACGAAGACCTGCTGAGCCTGGATGACGAGTTCAAAGACCTGTCGGCCGCCGAGGTGCCGACGGTCACCCAAGCCGCTCTGGATGATTTGGATTTACCCGCCGACTTTGACCTGTCCCTGTCCGACGAGCTGGACGTTCAGGCGGAGCCGGATGCCTTCTCCGCTGAGTTGGATGACGTCAACGCCGAGCTGGATCGCTTGTCCCAGAGCATGGCCGAGCCGACCTTCACAGCCGACGACGCAGCCATGGGTGACGATTCGGAGTTCGACTTCCTCTCCGGCACAGATGAAGTAGCCACCAAACTCGACTTAGCCCAGGCGTATATCGACATGGGCGACAGTGCCGGTGCCCGGGACATCCTGGCCGAAGTGCTCACCGAGGGCGACGATGGCCAGCGCGGCGAAGCCAAGGCAATGCTCGATCGCCTGGCCTGATCCTGATGCAGGTACAGCCTCTGTGGGGGAGCGCCTGAGCGGCGCTCCCCCACAGTTTTTTCAGGTCAGCAAATCTTCATAAAACGCGCCAAACGCTCGGGTCGGGTGGGCGATCTGGATTTCCAGGATCCACAGGCCTACGTTCGGGCAGGCCTGGAAATCGCCCAGGTCACCCGCGCGATAGATGGCATGGGGGAAGTCGCTGACCCGGTGGCCCTTGATATCCAGATTAAGCACCCAGCCCATGGCGCTCGCCCGTTCGGCGGCGTAGGCGTAGAGCGCCGGGCCGGCGACGTGTTCGTCGCGCCAGTAGCGGTAAACCTCATCGAACAACGTCTTGGCCGCCACTGCACAGGCCTGCATTTCGGGGTCGCTGCCGGTGGTGAAGGTAGCGCCGCAGTCGCCTTCGTGGCGGTCCCAGACCACACCCAGGTCAATCAGGAAAATATCGTCCTCACCCAGGCGCGGGTCACCGTCGGAACGCTGCTTGAAGGTTTTTAGGGTGTTGGTACCGAAACGGATCAGCAGTGGGTGCCAGATGCGGTCCATGCCCAGTTCTTCCAGTACCTCAAAGCCCATGGTGCGGGCCGCGGACTCGAGCATGCCGGGGTGAATGCGCCGGGCCATTTCATCGATGGCTTCCCAGGTCTTGCGTTTGGCATGCAGCATGCCTTCCAGGCTATAAGCCGTGCCCACGGCTTCTTTCGGTATCGCGTTCATTGCATCAGGTCTCGGCGGTGGTTGTCGTTATATATATGTATATATAGCGAAAGCATGTGGCCCGCTGCAATCACCCTGGCTCAGCCTATCCGCCAACAAAAACACGGCGGAACATGGCGTCGGCCGGTAGCGGCCTTATAATGGCCGCCTTTGCGTCCCTCAGCAGGCTGTAAGTCCTTGGCAAATATAGATAACGCGGCCGCCGAAATGGCGGCCGCAGGCTTTTCCCGAATCGCACTGGGTGTGGAATACAAGGGCTCGCGCTATTGCGGCTGGCAACGCCAGGCCTCGGGCGTGCTGACCGTGCAGGAAACCCTTGAGAACGCGCTGTCCAAAGTCGCCAACTCGCCGGTGTCGCTGATGTGTGCCGGGCGTACCGATGCCGGAGTGCACGCGTGCGGGCAAGTGGTGCACTTCGACACCCAGGCCGAGCGCTCGATGAAGGCGTGGGTGATGGGCGCCAATATCAACCTGCCCCATGACATCAGCGTCAGTTGGGCCAAGGTCATGCCGGCGCACTTTCATGCGCGGTTCAAGGCCATTGCCCGGCGTTACCGCTACGTGATCTACAACGATCAGATCCGCCCGGCGCATTTGAACCAGGAAATCACCTGGAACCACCGCCCGCTGGACGTACAGCGCATGGCCGAGGCCGCCAGCCACCTGGTGGGCACCCATGACTTCAGTGCCTTTCGCGCGGGGCAATGCCAGGCCAAGTCGCCGATCAAGAAGCTTCACCACCTGCGGGTTACCCAGCACGGCAAGATGATCGTGCTGGATATCCGCGCCGGTTCGTTCCTGCACCATATGGTGCGCAACATCGCTGGGGTGCTGATGACCATCGGTGCCGGCGAGCGCCCGGTGGAATGGGCCCGGGAAGTGCTGCAGAGCCGCATCCGCCGTACCGGCGGGGTAACGGCCCACCCCTATGGCCTGTATTTGGTGCAGGTCGAGTACCACGACGAATTTGAGTTGCCCGAGCGTTTTATCGGCCCGCACTTCCTTACCGGGTTCGCGGAACTTGACGGCTGACGCCTGGAAAAGCATTTGCTACCATCCGGGGCTTTCCCGGACAAGCCTTGGAGTTTTCGCGATATGGCAGCCGTTCGCAGCAAAATTTGCGGTATTACCCGCATAGACGATGCGTTGGCGGCGGTCGAGGCTGGGGCGGATGCCATTGGCCTGGTGTTCTACGCCCAGAGCCCACGGGCGGTCACGGTGCAGCAGGCGCGGGCCATCATTGCCGCGCTGCCGCCATTCGTGAGCACCGTGGGGTTGTTCGTCAACGCCAGCCGCTGCGAGTTGGGCGAGATTCTCGATGCGGTGCCCCTGGATCTGTTGCAGTTCCACGGCGACGAAACCCCGGCCGATTGTGAAGGCTACCGTCGCCCCTATATTAAGGCGCTGCGGGTCAAGGCCGGGGATGACATCACCGCCAGTTGCCAGGCATATGCCGGGGCCAGCGGGATGTTGCTCGACACCTATGTCGAAGGTGTCCCCGGCGGCACGGGCGAGGCGTTCGATTGGGCGCTGGTGCCCAAAGGTTTGTGCAAACCGATTATCCTGGCCGGCGGCTTGTGCGCCGAAAACGTGGCCGACGCCATTGCCCGGGTTCGCCCTTACGCAGTGGATGTCAGTGGCGGGGTGGAGCAGGGCAAGGGCATCAAGGACCACGCCAAGGTTCGCGCCTTCATGCAGGCCGTTCGCGGTTGCGCGTAGAGGATGTGACGACGTGCAGTTGACTGCCGTCCATAACACCACTGTACAAAGCAGGCCGGCGCCGTCGCTGGACGGTCCGAATCGAAGTGGCGACTGCTCAAGGGCGGGCGCCTTGATGGCTGAGGATGGGCTCGCGCCCGCAGGTCAAGCCTGGCGCTGACCGCGCTAGCGAACCGATCATCGCCGCACACATGAATTTAGCTCAAGGGCATACGCGGGGCCTCGAACCTCAAGGGTTCGGGCCGCCGGTACTGGAGAAAGAAAGCATGAGCAACTGGTTAGTAGACAAACTGATCCCTTCGATCATGCGTTCCGAGGTGAAGAAAAGCTCGGTGCCTGAAGGTCTGTGGCACAAATGTCCGTCCTGCGAGGCGGTGCTGTATCGCCCCGAACTGGAAAAAACCCTGGATGTTTGCCCTAAGTGCAACCACCACATGCGGATCGGCGCGCGCGCCCGTATCGATATCTTCCTTGACCTCGATGGCCGCGTTGAACTGGGCGCCGATCTGGAGCCGGTCGATCGCCTGAAGTTCCGCGACGGCAAGAAGTACAAGGACCGCCTCACCGCTGCCCAAAAGCAGACCGGCGAGAAAGATGCATTGATCTCCATGAGCGGTACTCTGCTGGGCATGCCAGTGGTGGTGTCGGCGTTCGAGTTCTCCTTCATGGGCGGTTCGATGGGTGCCATCGTTGGCGAGCGCTTCGTGCGCGCTGCCAACCATGCCCTGGAACATCGCTGCCCAATGATTTGCTTCGCCGCCTCCGGTGGTGCGCGGATGCAAGAAGCCCTGATCTCGCTGATGCAGATGGCCAAGACCTCGGCCGTGCTGGCGCGCCTGCGTGAAGAAGGCATTCCGTTCATCTCCGTGCTGACCGACCCGGTCTACGGCGGTGTTTCCGCCAGCCTGGCGATGCTTGGTGATGTGATTGTCGCCGAACCCAAGGCCCTGATCGGTTTCGCCGGCCCACGTGTGATTGAGCAGACCGTGCGCGAAAAGCTGCCCGAAGGTTTCCAGCGCAGTGAATTCTTGCTGGAACACGGCGCCATCGACATGATTATTGCCCGTCAGGAACTGCGCCCGCGCCTGGGTAACCTGCTGGCGCAACTGATGGGCCTACCGACGCCTGAGTACGTGGCCGCGCCGATTGAGCCGATCGTCGTGCCGCCGGTGCCTGCCAACCTATGACCCAGCGCACCCTTGGCGAATGGCTCGCCTACCTTGAGCAGTTGCACCCGTCGGCCATCGATATGGGGCTGGCACGCTCGCAAGAGGTAGCCGCGAGAATGGGGCTGGGCAAGCCGGCGCCACGGGTGGTCACCGTGACGGGGACCAATGGCAAGGGTTCGACCTGTGCTTTCGTGGCGTCATTGCTACGGGCGCAGGGGCTCAAGGTCGGGGTCTACAACTCGCCACACCTGCTGCGCTACAACGAGCGGGTGCAGCTCGACGGGCGCGAAGCGACAGACGCCCAGCTGTGCGAAGCCTTCGAGGCGGTGGAGGTCGGGCGCGGCGCAACCACCCTGACTTACTTTGAGATGGGCACGCTGGCGGCATTCTGGCTGTTCCAGCGTTCGGCACTGGACGCTGTGGTACTGGAAGTCGGCCTGGGCGGGCGCCTGGACACCGTCAACTTGGTAGACGCCGATGTGGCGCTGGTCACCAGCATCGGTGTCGATCACGTCGAGTACCTGGGTGATACCCGCGAATCGGTAGCCTTCGAGAAGGCCGGCATCTTCCGCCCGGGCGCGCCTGCGCTGTGTGGCGACCTCAATCCTCCGCAACCCCTGCTGGACAAGGCCCGTGAACTGGGTTGCCCGCTGTTTTTGCGCGGCCGCGATTTCGATCTGGGGGGGACTGAGCAATTCTGGCAATGGCGTGGGCTGGATCGGCGGGGCCAAGAGGTGCAATTGCGCGACTTGCCGTTGCTCGACCTGCCCATGGAAAACGCCGCGCTGGCCTTGCAGGCCTATTTGCTGCTGGGCTTGCCCTGGGAGGCTGGGCAGATCGCCGCGGCGCTGCGCGACACCCGGGTGGTCGGGCGCCTGGACCGGCGCCAATTCAACTGGCAGGGCAAGCGCCTGAACCTGCTGCTGGACGTCGGCCACAACCCCCACGCCGCGCAGTACCTGGCTCATCGCTTGGCCCTGCGGCCGGTGGCGGGTAAGCGCCTGGCGGTGTTCGGCCTGCTGGCGGACAAGGATCTACAGGGCGTGTTGGCGCCGTTGAGTGCCAGCGTCCGGCATTGGGCGGTCGCGCCACTGGACACGGCTCGCACTCGCCCGGCGGTGGACCTGCAAGCGGCGCTACAGAACCTTGGTGCCGCGGTGACGTCCTATGGCAGTGTGAGTGAGGCTCTGCAAGGGCAGTGCGCACAAGCGACGGAAGAGGACGAGATCCTGTTGTTCGGATCATTTTATTGTGTCGCCGAGGCCCTTCAATGGCTGGCCCGGCGCTCCACGGAGGAAGTGGCAAATGGCTTTGCTGGATAACGCTTATAAGCAGCGTATGGTCGGGGCCCTGGTCCTGGTGGCGCTGGCGGTGATTTTCTTGCCGATGTTGTTCTCCCGCCAGGATGAACAGCGGCAGGTTGTGGTCGAGGCTCCGGCGGCGCCCGCCGCCCCGGCCATGGCGCAGATTGAGGTTGAACCGGTGGTGGTACCCGAGCCCGAGGTTCTGCCCCAGGAGCCGGTACCGAGCGATGAAGAGATCGCCGAGTCGATTGCGCCTAGCGTTCCGGCGACCCCACCGACAGCGCCCATTGCCGCCAGCAAGCCTGTCGCCCCACCTACGCCGCCCAAGCCTGCGGCGGTGCAGCCTGCGGTGCGCCCGGATGTCAGCCAAAGCCGCGTCGATGCCAATGGGTTGTCGGTGAGCTGGTCGGTGCAACTGGCCAGCCTGGCGAGCCGCGAAGGCGCCGAAAGCCTGCAGAAAACCCTGCGTAGCCAGGGCTACAACGCCTACATCCGTTCTGCGGATGGCAAGAACCGGGTGTTCGTCGGGCCATTGATCGAACGTGCCGAAGCCGATCGCCTGCGTGACTTGCTCGGTCGTCAACACAACCTCAAGGGTTTTGTCGTGCGCTTTCAGCCGGAACGCAGCTGAAAACCGCGCAATTGATTTGAAATGGGCGCGTAATCGCGGCTTACCGACCGGCATGGGCTCTGCTAAAATGCGCCGCCTTATCCGTCTGTAGGCTGCACTGTGCCATTTACCTGGGTTGACTGGGCGATCGTTGCCATCATCGCCATCTCTGCTTTGATTAGTTTGAGTCGCGGCTTCGTCAAAGAAGCGTTGTCGTTGCTCACCTGGATCGTCGCAGGAGTCGTTGCCTGGATGTTTGGTGGCTCATTGTCCGAGTACCTCGGCGGTTATATCGAAACACCCTCGGCCCGCGTGATCGCGGGCTGCGCAATCATGTTTGTCGCCACCTTGCTGGTCGGCGCAATGGTCAACTTTCTTATCGGCGAATTGATTCGCGTCACCGGGCTTTCCGGGACCGATCGTTTCCTGGGCATGGCGTTCGGCGCTGCGCGTGGCGCACTGCTGGTGGTCATCGCTGTCGGGCTGTTGAGCCTGGGGCCGGTACAGCAGGATTCGTGGTGGCAGGAGTCAAGGCTCGTGCCACAATTTCTATTGGTCGCGGACTGGTCAAAAAACCTCATTCTGGGGTGGAGCAGTCAGTGGCTGGCCAGCGGTATCAGCGTACCCGCTGAAATACCGTTCAAGGAGCACCTCTTGCCGGTCAACACGGCCCCGTGAGTGGTGTTCAGTTCAGTTTCATTAAGTAGGGGTTGCGTCGCATGTGTGGCATCGTCGGTATCGTCGGTAAGTCGAACGTCAATCAGGCGCTGTATGACGCGCTAACCGTCCTCCAGCACCGCGGCCAGGACGCTGCCGGTATCGTAACCAGCCACGATGGCCGGTTATTCCTGCGCAAGGACAACGGCCTGGTCCGTGACGTGTTCCATCAGCGTCACATGCAGCGCCTGGTCGGCCATATGGGCATCGGCCATGTGCGCTACCCGACCGCGGGCAGCTCGACCTCGGCCGAAGCTCAACCGTTTTACGTCAACTCGCCTTATGGCATCACCCTGGCACACAACGGCAACTTGACCAACGTCGAGCAGTTGGCCAAGGAGATCTACGAGTCGGACCTGCGCCACGTCAACACCAATTCGGACTCCGAAGTGCTGCTCAACGTGTTTGCCCACGAACTGGCCCAGCGCGGCAAGTTGCAGCCGACCGAAGAAGACGTTTTCGCCGCTGTCACCGACGTGCACAACCGTTGCGTGGGCGGCTACGCCGTGGTGGCGATGGTCACCGGTTACGGCATTGTCGGTTTCCGCGACCCTAACGGCATCCGCCCGATCGTCTTCGGCCAGCGTCATACCGACGAAGGCGTCGAGTACATGATTGCCTCCGAAAGCGTTTCGCTGGATGTGCTGGGCTTCACCCTGATCCGCGACCTGGCGCCGGGCGAAGCGGTCTACATCACCGAAGAAGGCAAGCTGCACACCCGTCAGTGTGCGGTCAACCCGAAGCTCAGCCCGTGCATCTTCGAGCACGTTTACCTGGCCCGTCCGGACTCGATCATCGATGGTGTTTCGGTCTACAAGGCGCGTCTGCGCATGGGCGAGAAGCTGGCCGAGAAGATCCTGCGCGAGCGTCCTGACCACGATATCGACGTGGTTATCCCGATTCCCGACACCAGCCGCACCGCGGCGCTGGAGCTGGCCAACCACCTGGGCGTGAAATTCCGTGAAGGCTTCGTAAAGAACCGCTACATCGGTCGGACCTTCATCATGCCGGGCCAGGCTGCGCGCAAGAAATCCGTGCGCCAGAAGCTCAATGCCATCGAGCTGGAGTTCCGCGGCAAGAACGTGATGCTGGTGGACGACTCCATCGTGCGCGGCACCACGTGCAAGCAGATCATCCAGATGGCCCGCGAAGCAGGTGCCAAGAACGTGTACTTCTGCTCGGCGGCGCCGGCCGTTCGCTACCCCAACGTCTATGGCATCGACATGCCCAGTGCCCATGAATTGATCGCCCACAATCGCTCAACCCAGGATGTGGCCGACCTGATCGGCGCCGACTGGCTGATCTACCAGGACCTACCTGATCTGATCGAGGCGGTTGGTGGCGGCAAGATCAAGATCGAAAACTTCGACTGTGCGGTGTTCGACGGCAAGTACGTCACCGGCGACGTTGACGAGGCCTACCTGAACAAGATCGAGCAGGCACGCAACGATGCCTCCAAGGTCAAGACCCAGGCGGTGAGCGCGATCATCGATCTGTACAACAACTGATTGAACACCGGCCCTTAGGGGCCGGTTTGCGTTTATATCTACAGAACAGAGCAAGGAGTGGGCAGCATGAGTCAGGATTGGGATGCCGGTCGGCTGGATAGCGACCTTGAGGGCGTAGCGTTCGATACCCTGGCGGTACGTGCCGGCCAACACCGCACCCCGGAAGGTGAGCACGGCGACCCGATGTTCTTCACCTCCAGCTATGTTTTTCGCTCGGCGGCGGACGCGGCAGCGCGTTTTGCCGGCGATGTGCCGGGGAACGTCTACTCGCGCTACACCAACCCGACCGTGCGGGCGTTCGAGGAGCGTATCGCGGCGCTGGAAGGCGCAGAGCAGGCCGTGGCGACCGCCACCGGCATGGCGGCCATCCTGGCGGTGGTGATGAGCCTGTGCAGTGCTGGCGATCATGTGCTGGTGTCGCGCAGCGTATTTGGTTCGACCATCAGCCTGTTCGAGAAGTACTTCAAGCGTTTCGGTATCGAAGTCGACTACGTGCCCCTGGCGGATCTGTCGGGCTGGGGCGAGGCGATCAAGGCCAATACCCGTTTGCTGTTCGTCGAATCGCCCTCCAACCCACTGGCTGAATTGGTGGACATCGCGGCGCTGGCCAAGATCGCCCACGCCAAGGGCGCGATGCTGGTGGTCGATAACTGCTTCTGTACCCCGGCGTTGCAACAGCCGCTGAAGCTGGGCGCGGATGTGGTGGTGCATTCGGCGACCAAGTTCATCGACGGCCAGGGGCGCTGCATGGGCGGCGTGGTGGCCGGCCGTAGCGAGCAGATGAAGGAAGTGGTGGGCTTCTTGCGTACTGCGGGGCCGACACTGAGCCCGTTCAACGCCTGGATCTTCCTCAAAGGCCTGGAAACCCTGAGCTTGCGCATGCGTGCCCATTGCGCCAGCGCCCAGGTCCTGGCCGAGTGGCTGGAGCAGCAGGAGGGTATCGAGAAAGTCCACTACGCGGGTCTCAAGAGCCATCCACAGCATGCCCTGGCCCAGCTCCAGCAGCGTGGGTTCGGGGCGGTGGTGAGTTTTGAGGTCAAGGGCGGCAAGGCGGGCGCGTGGCGCTTTATCGACGCCACGCGGCTGATTTCCATCACCGCGAACCTGGGTGATAGCAAGACCACCATTACCCACCCCAGCACGACGTCCCACGGCCGCCTCGCCCCGCAAGAGCGCGAGGCGGCCGGTATTCGCGACAGTCTGATTCGCGTGGCAGTGGGCCTTGAGGATGTGGCGGACCTGCAAGCTGATCTGGCGCGTGGGCTGGCGGCCTTGTGATCGAGCTGTCTGCAACGGCCAATGGCCGGGTCGCGTTGGTTACCGGCGCGGCGCGGGGGATTGGCCTGGGTATTGCGGCTTGGCTGGTATGTGAAGGTTGGCAAGTGGTGTTGGCTGATCTGGACCGCGAACGCGGCTCCAGGGTGGCCAAGGCGTTGGGGGAGGGGGCCTGGTTCGTCACCATGGATGTGGCCGATGAAGAGCAGGTCACCCTGGGCGTTGCCCAGGTTCTGGGCCAGTTCGGGCGGCTCGATGCGTTGGTGTGCAATGCCGCCGTGGCGGACCCGCACAACATCACGCTCGAAGCCCTCGATCTGGCCTACTGGAACCGGGTGTTGGCGGTCAATCTCAGTGGGCCGATGCTGCTGGCCAAGCATTGCGCGCCTTACCTGCGGGCCCACGGCGGGGCGATCGTCAATCTGACATCAACCCGGGCGGGGCAATCCGAACCCGATACCGAGGCCTACGCGGCGAGCAAGGGCGGCTTGCTGGCCCTGACCCACGCGTTGGCTATCAGCTTGGGGCCCGAGATTCGCGTCAACGCGGTGAGCCCTGGCTGGATCGATGCTCGCGACCCCTCAGTGCGCCGCGCTGAACCGCTCAGTGATGTCGACCATGCCCAACATCCGGCAGGGCGCGTGGGGACGGTCGAGGACGTGGCGGCGATAGTGGCCTGGCTGCTGTCGCGTAATGCCGGGTTTATCACCGGGCAGGAATTCGTGGTTGATGGCGGCATGACCAAGAAGATGGTCTACGCATAGCGCTGTATGGCTTTCGCTTGTGGCCTGAAGCTGATGACTTGCGGTTGTTTTGAAAAAACTTCAACCCTGCTATTGACTTAGCATCTCTATCTGCGTAAATTTCGCGGCCTCGGAGATGCAACGGGTGATTAGCTCAGCTGGGAGAGCGTCTGCCTTACAAGCAGAATGTCGGCGGTTCGATCCCGTCATCACCCACCACTTCGAGAGTCCTGCTTAGGCAGGATGGAAGCTGAAAAGCCTCCACCGACGCGCAGCGGTAGTTCAGTCGGTTAGAATACCGGCCTGTCACGCCGGGGGTCGCGGGTTCGAGTCCCGTCCGCTGCGCCATATTTTCCAGATCGGTTTTCCGTTCTGAGATTGAAAAGCTTCGCAGCTTTCCAGTCCGACGATTTAAACGGTTCACATGGACGCAAGTCCAAGCGATACGCAGCGGTAGTTCAGTCGGTTAGAATACCGGCCTGTCACGCCGGGGGTCGCGGGTTCGAGTCCCGTCCGCTGCGCCATATCTGCTTCAAGGCCCACTGAACGCCTTGCAGCAACGAAGAAAGCCTACGGCTGATTCGTATCCGATAGCAAAGACCCTGGTCGAAAGACCGGGGTTTTTTGTGTCTGCGATAAAAGCAGCCTTTAGCGGCGAGCTTTAAGCTGCAAGATAAAAGCATGGGATCTTTCTTGCAGCTTGGGGCTTCTGGCTTCAAATCCCGTACTTATCCCGCAGTCCGTAATACCAGGCGCCCAGCGCCGCGAAGGGTGTGCGCAGCAGTTGGCCGCCGGGGAAAGGGTAGTGCGGTAGGTCGGCAAAGGCGTCAAAGCGCTCTGCCTGACCGCGCAAGGCCTCGGCCAGCACCTTGCCGGCGAGGTGGGTGTAGGTCACGCCGTGGCCGCTGCAGCCCTGGGAGTAATAGATGTTGTCGCCCAGGCGCCCGACCTGGGGGAGGCGCGACAGCGTCAGCAGGAAATTACCGGTCCAGGCGTAGTCGACCTTCACATCCTTGAGTTGCGGGAAAGCCTTGAGCATCTTCGGCCGAATGATCGCCTCGATGTTGGCTGGGTCGCGTGCGCCATACACCACGCCGCCGCCAAAGATCAGGCGCCGGTCGCCGGAAAGACGATAGTAGTCCAGCAGGTAATTGCAGTCTTCGACGCAGTAATCCTGAGGTAACAGGCTTTGGGCCAATTCTTCGCTCAAGGGTGCTGTGGTGATGACTTGGGTGCCGCACGGCATCGACTTGGCGGCCAGCTCCGGGACAAGGTTTCCCAGGTAGGCGTTACCGGCGACGATGACGAATTTGGCTCTGACTTTCCCTTGTGGCGTATGCACCACGGGATGGGTGCCGCGTTCGATGCGTATCGCGGGAGACTGCTCATAGATGACGCCGCCTAGGGACTCCACCGCGGCGGCTTCGCCCAAGGCGAGGTTGAGTGGGTGGACGTGCCCGCCGCTCATGTCCAGCATGCCGCCCGTGTACAGGTCAGAGCCCACTACCTCGCGGATGCGGCGTTGGTCCAGCAATTCCAGTTGGGTATGGCCGTAACGCTCCCACAAGCGCTTCTGCGCCTCCAGGTGATCCATCTGCTTGGCGGTGATGGCCGCGAAGACGCCGCCGTCCTTCAAGTCGCATTGGATCTGGTACTTGGCCACGCGCTCGCGAATGATCCGACCGCCCTCGAACGCCATTTGCCCCAACAACTGCGCCTGCTGCGGCCCGACACTGCGTTCGATCACATCGATATCACGGCTGTAGCTGTTGACGATTTGCCCACCGTTGCGCCCGGAAGCGCCAAAACCGACTTTTGCCGCTTCAAGGACGGTGACCCGAAAGCCGCTTTCCAGCAGGAACAGGGCGCTGGAAAGCCCGGTGTAACCGGCGCCGATCACGCAGACATCGGTTTCAGTGTCTTCCTGCAAGGCTGCCCGTGTGGGCGCTGCATTGGCTGAGGCCGCGTAATAGGATTGTGGGTAAGAAGTGTTCGTCATCCTGAAATCTCTGTTTTATATTTTTTACGAGTGCCCCGATGCTACCTGAGTTGAAATTTGGCTGCCAGCCACAGCAAAAGCTTCATTGCTGGGGCGAATTTAAATATTTCGCATATTCATAGGCTTAGGTGAAAAAAAGCTGTTGACACGCTCCGGTAATTCCGTAGAATGCCGCCTCACAGCAGGCACGTAGCTCAGTTGGTTAGAGCACCACCTTGACATGGTGGGGGTCGTTGGTTCGAGTCCAATCGCGCCTACCAAACAAAATCCGCTCTGCTGGGCGGTCTAGAAGGGCTCACCGAAAGGTGGGCCCTTTTTTGTGCTTCGGATTTCTTGCAGAACGTTCACAAAGTATCGGGTTCGTTCACACTGGACAATGTGAGCGTTGGTTGCACGCTGGTGTTGTTGCGGTCAGGGCAGAGCTGGAGTCAGGCAATGTTCATTGAGAGTGATGCCGAGAATGACAATTTCATTGTGCATTTCGACTGTGCCTTCCAGCACCTCCTTTACCCAGTAGCTCTTAAATTCCCTGCTGTGATATTTGAAAGCCGCTACCTGCGCTCCACCTCCAAGATATTCGCCAGTACCTTTTTCGTACTTTTGTGATGGCTGGTGCGAGATGAGTTGACGGTGTTTGATGGTGTTGCTGAATCCAGCGAGATATTGAAACCAATGAAGCTTGGTGACTCGTGTTAGTTCCGTTCTCAGTTTGCCTTCGGGAAGGCCATCACGCACCTTGCCGATGGTGCAATCCTTTATGTGTAATGGTTTGGGTACTGCGAGCTCGTTAACTATCTGAGCAAAGATGTCAAATGCGGTGTCGCCACGTTCGTACAAGCGGCTGTCGATGTCCTCCAGTGCGACGGTCTGTAGCTTGGCACGGTGCGCAGGCTTTGCGCGAAGGCTATCAGGCCGGCCGTTACCGCTGTGGCGCGGCGGAACAAGTCCGCCGAGCTCTGTGGCCACGGTGAGTCATGCCGCTGCGGGTTTTGCCCCTGTTCGATTGAAGACCTGCTTGAGTGCCCTCATACCATTGCAACATCGTCGCAAGAGGATCGCGGCCAATTCCGCGTAGGGAGGTGCCGCACTGAGGGCGGGTGTAGTGCGAATTGGCGTGCGCCAATGCCGTGAGCCTCTCCATCTTCTCCGGTGCTGCAATGCCCTCGCGATTGAGCGCCATTCTGTTGGGTGCACGCACGTTCTCAAGCCTTGCTCAGCCCAGGTGCAACCGGCTCCATGGCTTGTGGCCGGGCGTTTGAGCGCGCACGCAGTGTATGCCGAAGTTTCAGCGCCGGTTTTTCAACACAGTAGTAGGTCACCCCACTTAACAAGAAAGACAGCACCAGCACCGCACAAATAATCGGGACGCTGTATTCAACAGGCCAGAAGTGGCGCAGTGCATACATCACCACAAAGTGGTTGAGGAACACGCCATAACTGATGTTCCCGAAGAACTCGTCAATGGGGTGGTACTTGAGTTTGCTCAGCAGGTACACCGCTGGAATGCCCACGGCGATACCTAGGGTGACTTCGGCATTGAGTATGAGGCGCGTTATAGCGCCGGACATGATGGCCAGGAACAAGAGGGCAGCCACCAGGGTGGTGGTCGCCACGATGAACAACTCTTTTGTTTTAGCCTGGTACAGGTAACTGCCGCACAGAAAGATGAACAAAACTCCCGGCAGCAACCGATAGCCATAGATGTCGTTGTCGATCTTGCCGATGAAGGCAACGGAAAAAACCAATAGCGACGCGAGAAAAAAACCGCCGCGTACCTTGTAAATCAGCAGGAACGGAATCAACAGGTAGAAGCACATTTCAAGCCCAAGGGACCAGGCAGGGGGCAGGATTTGCGGCAGGGTGATGCCGTACATGTAGAAGCCAAGTGGCAGGATCGGCAGGCTGGTCAGGATGTTCTTAGCCGTGAGGGTGGCCGCTTGGGGCGTGCCGGGCAACATGAAGTAAATCACCAGGCAGGACATGACGAAATAGACGATGAACTGCGGGTACAGCCTCAAGAGGCGGTCAAGGTAGAACAGCCCCACTTTATCTAGGCTGCGGTAATGACGCTCAATCAGCGACGTCATCACAAAGCCGCTGATGATAAAGAACGATATAACGGCGACCACACCTAAGTTGACTCCCCAGAACTTCACGCCCATATGGGACAGCGCCACCAGCAGCGCCAGCAATAGTCGATAAGCACCCACACTAAACTCCTTTTTTATATTTATTAGAGGGCAGCCGGGCTATCGGCTTGTGGCCCTTGCGCCCATGGCTTTACTTCAACGGCTTTTCAACAAACACCATACAGCCTCACTGGCGATTCTTATTGTTTCGTCCGTGGCCCCCCGTTGCGCGATGTCAACGTGATGGCAGTATCCCTGTAGATCCCGCGTAATTAAAGAGGGCGCGTGTGGGAAAGGGCTGGTAATGCGAGCCGAAAGCCTGCGGGTGCTTAAAGCGGTTGGCCGACGACATACCGACTCGGCACCTCCCCCAAGACCCGTTTGAATACGGTGGCGAAGGCGCTGGAGCTGCTGTAACCGAGTTCTAGGGCCACCTGTGTCACCGGCTCGCCGTTTCCCAGCCGGGCCACTGCGGCCAGCAGGCAGGCCTGTTGGCGCCATTGCAGGTAGCTGATGCCGGTGTGCAGTCTGAAGAGGCGTGTGAAGGTGCGTCGGCTCATGGCGCTGCGTTGGGCCATGGCGTCGATGCTGATTTCCTGGGAAGGGTGGGCGAGGAACTCCCGGCAGGCCTGCGCCAAGCGAGGTTCTTTGGGCAACGGGGCGTTGAGGGAGAGTGCGGGCATCGCGGCAATTTCATGCAGCAGCAAGCCCATCAGGTGGCCATCGTGGCTCGTGGGGCTGTAGTGCGTGGGGACGTGGATGGCTTTCATCAGCAACTGGCGCAACAGGGGCGATACCTCGACGACCTGGCAGTGCGCCGCGAGCCCGAGGCGTTGCCCGGCCTGTGGGTGAATGTAAGTGTTGAGCATGGTGACCGGCCCGCGCATGTGCATGGAGTGCTGCACTTGGGCCGGCACCCAGATGCCGCGCTGGGGCGGGACGACCCAGTTGCCTTCGTCGGTGAACACCGTGATGACGCCGCGTGCGGCGTAGGCGAATTGCCCGCGTTGATGGGTGTGCGCGGCGAACAACTGAGCGTCGGCGTACTCGCAAGCGGTCACAACGGCGTCGCGCTCTACGTTCTGGTCAGGGTCGAGGGTGGCATTGTTCATGGCCTGATTTTAATAGTATTTGTCCCTGGCCTGAAAGCGGGCCATTTCCTAGTACGGCATATTCCCCGCCGTATCGCGCCATTGCGCTTCGCTATCGGGGGAAACACAGGCCACCATGCAGAAAAAACACATCCTACTCGCCGTCCTGGTGACGGCCGTTTGGGGGCTGAATTTCCCCATCACCAAGCTCGGCCTTGCCGGCATCGACCCACTGCTATTGACCGCGCTGCGCTTCACCCTGGCCGCGTTGCCCTGGGTGTTTTTCATCAAGCGGCCGCAGGTTGCCCTGCGCTGGTTGGCGGCTTATGGGTTGATTTTTGGCGTCGCTATGTGGGCCCTGATTAACCTGGGGATCGCCCTGGGGGTGCCGCCGGGCAGCGCGTCGCTCTTGATCCAGTTCAGCGCGTTTTTCACCTTGGGGTGGGGCGTTTTGCTGTTCCACGAAAGCCTCACACTGCCCCAGGTGCTCGGCATGCTGCTGGCGGCGGTGGGGCTGGTGGGCGTCGTGCTGGACGGCGCCGGGCCAGGCACGGCCCTGGGTTTTGCCCTGGTGCTGGCCAGTGCCTTGGCCTGGAGCCTGGGCAATGTGGTCATCAAGGTGTCGAAGGTGCGGGAGATTTTTGCGTTTGTGGTGTGGGCCAGCCTGTTTGCCCCTGTGCCGCTGTTCCTGCTGACGTGGTGGCTGCACGGTGCGGCGCCCTTTACGGCGCTGCCGGGGCAGTTGCACGGGGTCACGCTGTTTTCCCTGGCCTTCCAGGTGTATGGCGCCACGCACCTGTGCTACTGGGGTTGGAACCTGTTGTTGCGCGAATACCCGGTGTCGCGGGTGGCGCCGCTGTCGCTGCTGATTCCGGTGTTCGGCATCGTCAGTTCCCTGCTGATGCTCGGCCAGCGCCCCAGTGCTGCGGGTTTGGCTTCGATGGGGCTGATTTTGCTGGCGCTGTTCATCGGCTCGCGGCCCGGGCGGGTGCTGTGGGCGCGGCCCAGGCTAGGGTGAGCAGGCTTTAGTCTTGCGGCAGGTTGTTGAAGATTTTTTCCAGCGTGGCGTTGAGCTTGGTGATCTGTGCTTCGGTCAGGCCCTTGAAGCTGGTGCGGAAGATGTCGCTGGTGCCGTGCTGGATCTCTTCGATGGTATGGCGCCCGGTTTCGGTGAGGGAAACCTGGGTCACCCGGCCGTCGCTGGCGCAGGTGTTGGTTTCGACCAGGCCGTCGGCTTTCATGCGGTAGACGATTTTGGTGATGGTCGAGAGCTTGGCGATGGCGTGGATGGAGATTTCCGAAATGCTCGATTCGCCGTTTTCCTTGAGGATGAACAGGATCCGCCAGCGCGGGATGTCCATGTCGATTTTCTTCAGCGCTTTCTCCATGGCCATGGAGTAGCGTCCATGCAGGCGAGCCAGCCAGTAGAAGGGGAACTCTTCTTTCTTGAAGTCCTCACTGGCGGGGTTGTATCGGCTCAGGCGCTTTTTCGGGGTGGTCATAAAGGTTGGCGTAGTCTTTCTGGTGAGCTTGGGTGGGGTCGCGGGCGCCATTGTCGCGCTGCCCGCGGCAAAAGACCAGCGCACGCCAGGCCTGGGGCACTGCGGCGGAGCGCCTCAGCCCTGGAGAAACCGCTGGGCCAGGTCGAGTTGGGAGTTGGCCAGTTGATGCAGCTCATCGCCGATCTGGGTACTGCGCCGGGATTGGTCGCTGCTGGTCTGCGCCAGGCTAACGATCTGGGCGATCTGCCCGTTGATGTCCTGGGCCACCTGGCCTTGCTCTTCGATGGCCGAGGCCATCTGTAAACTCATCCCGGAAATCTGCCCGACCTCGTCGCAGATGCGCCGCAGGGCGGCTTGCACCTGGGTCACGTCCTCGCGCGATTGCCGCGCGGCCGACTCGCCCCGTTGTGCCGTGGCCAGGGCCAGGGCGCTGCCGTCACGTAGCTGCTCGATGGAGCGCTGGATCTGCTCGGTGGATTCGCGAGTGCGGGTGGCGAGGGTGCGTACTTCGTCGGCGACCACCGCAAAGCCACGGCCGCTCTCACCGGCGCGGGCCGCTTCGATGGCGGCATTGAGCGCCAGCAGGTTGGTCTGTTCGGCGATGCTGCGGATCACATGGGCCACGCCGCTGATGGACTCGATGGATTCGGCCAAGTGGTCCACGGCCTCGCCAATTTCCTCCACTGAGGTGCACAACCCGGTCATCGAGCGCTGGCTCTGCCCGGACAGGCGATCGCCGTCGCGGGCCAGGCGATCCACGGCCTGCGTGGCCTGGGCCGTGTGTTGCAGGTTGCGCGACAGTTCCTGGATGGTTGCGCTCATTTGCTCCACCGCGGCGGCGGATTGCTCGGCTTCTTCGAGTTGCCGTTGCAGGTGGCCCGACTGGGCTTGCACCAGGTGGGACGATTCCTGTGCCCGTTGGCGCACGGTTTCGCCGTTGATCTGGATGCGCGCCATGACCGTGCGCATCCGCGTGTTCTGGCTGTTGAGGGCCATGTCGAAACAGCTGGCGATGCCGTTGCTGTCATCGTGCAGCGGCGCCAGCAAGGCATCGCTGTAGACCTGCGCGTGCCGGGCCATGACCCGGCGGCCATCGGCGTGCAGTTTGGCGCGGCCCTGGCAGGCCGCCGCGAACACGCCGCCCAGCACCAGCAGGCCCGGTATCAGGTCGATCTGCCCACCCAGCAGGGCGCCGCTCACCGCCAACCCCAGCAGCCAGGCGATGCCGTGGCTGCTGGCGTGTTCGCGCACTTGCCGGGCAACGCTCAACGGGCCATGGCCGTCGTTCAGCCGGCGGTAGAGGCGTTGCGCCCGCAGGCTCGTGGCCGGGTCCAGCGGGTGGTACACCGTGCCCAACGCATTCAACTGGCCGTCCTCGAACAACGGCACCACATAGAGGGTGCGCCAGAAGCTCAGGCCCTGTTTGTCGCGGCCCATCACCGGCGCCGTCCAGGGCACGCCACTGTGCAGGGTTTGCCACATGCGCTCGATGACGAGCGCGGGCATTTGCGGGTGGTTGATGAGTTCGTGGGGCTGGTTGAGCAACTCCTCCCGGGTGTAGCCGCTGAGCGCCAGGTAGGCGTCGTTGCAGGCCAGCAGGTGGCCGCGGGTGTCCAGGCGCGAAATCGGCAGTTCCGCTGGCGCGGCCACGAGGGCCGGCGCGGTATGTTCCTTTGGGTTAGCCACGCGATGCTCCTGCGATTACCAGCACTGGCCGCGTTCGGCGCGCATTTTGCGCACCATGGCGTCGAAGAACTTCACCGCAAAACCGCTGTCGCGGATAAGCATGGCGGTGAGCTCGGCGCATTTTTCGCTGATGGCCTCGGGCAGCGGGTTGTCTTCCCCGCCCAGGGCGCCGGCCTGGCATTGGATCTCGGCGGCACGCTGCACCGTCCACAGCAGGAAGAACGCCTTGGCGATGCTGCTTTCGCCCACCGCGATGCCGTGGTTGCGCAGCACCAGGATGTGCTTGTCGCCGAGGCTGTCGATCATCCGCGCCTTTTCGTCATCGAACAGGGTGATGCCCTCGAACGTGTGGTAACCGATGCGCCCGTAGAGCTGTGCGCCGTAGAAGTCGTGGTGGGCGAAACCGGCCTTTTTCATGACGATGGCCGAGATAGGCGTGGTGTGGGTGTGGATCAGGCACTGGATGTCCTCCCGCGCGCCGTGCACCGCACTGTGCAGGGCGAAACCGGCGGGGTTGGCGTCGTAGGGCGAGTCTTCGAGTTTCTTGCCGTGCAGGTCGACCTTGAGCAGGTTGGCCGGCGTCACCTCGGTGTAGTTGAGGCCGAACGGGTTGACCAGGTAATGGTGGGCCGGGCCGGGCAGGCGCGCGGAGATGTGGTTGAAAATGGTTTCGGTCCAGCCGAAGAAATCCACCAGGTGGTAGCACTGCGCAAGTTGCACGCGCAGCGCCCATTCGGCGTCGTCGCAGGTGAGGGGTTGGGCCAATGGCGATGGGTTCATGTCGCAGTCCTTGTGGCAGTGAGTCAGGGGTGGGCCTGTTCGCCGCGAAAGCGGGCCAGGGTGATGAGGTGCCGGGTGACGGGCATGGGGATGGCCATGCTGTCGGCCAGTTCCAGGACGGCGTCGCCGATGGCGGCCAGCTCCAGGCCCCGGCCTTTTTCGTAGTCTTGCAGCATCGAGGTGCGCACCGCGCCCATGGCGGCGCCCAGTTCCAGAAAGGTCTGCGGGTCGATGCTCACCCGGGCGCCGTAGGCAGCGGCCGTGAGCAGCGCTTCGTGCAGGCAACTGCTCACCAGGTCACGCAATTGCGGCAGGCTGTAGAGCTGTTCCAGGGTGGCGCCGGTAATCACCGAGAGCGGGTTGGAGGTGAGGTTGGCGATGATCTTGGTCCACAGGTTGTCGCGGATGCGCTCGGTGGCCCGCGCCTCGATGCCCACGCTTTCCACCAGCGCGCGCACTCGCTCCAGGCGGGGGCTGAGGCGGTTGTCGGGCTCGCCGAAAATCATCAGGTGCGGGGTGTGGGACTCGGCCACGGCGCTGGCCGGGCAGTGGGCGGTGATGAACACCACGCAACCGATGACGTGGCGCAGGTCCAGGGCCTGGCTGAGCGCCGAGTCGGGATCGACCGCGTTGACCCGCTGCCCGTCGAAGCGCCCGCCCTCGCCGTGGAAGTACCACCAGGGCACCCCGTTGACCACCGGCACCACCACCGTCTCGGCGCCGATCATCGGTTGCAGTTGCGCCAGCAGCACGCCCAGGGCCTGGGCCTTGGCGCAGACAAAAATCAGGTCCTGCTCGCCCAGGCTGGCGGCGTCGTCGCTGGCCTCGACCTGCACGTGGTGGTGGCCGTCCAGGTCGGTCAGGTGGATGCCGTCGCGCTGGATTGCGGCCAGGGTTTCGCCACGGGCCAGGACTTTGACCGTGTGGCCATGGCCCGCCAGGCGGGCGGCGAGGGTGCAGCCGATGGCACCGGCACCGGCAATGCCGATGCGCAGGGGGGAAGGGTTCATCGCGACTCCGGGTGTTCACAAGGCGGCGCCATTGCCGGCGCCGGGGTAGGGCGTGGCTCAGGTGGCGAGCATTTCCTGGTGCTTGCTGGCCAGGCCCAGGTAGGCCTCGATCACCCGTGGGTCGTCGGCCAGTTGCCGGGCCGGGCCCTGCATGGCGATCTGGCCGGTTTCCAGCACGTAGGCGTAGTCGGCCACCCGCAGGGCGGCGCGGGCGTTCTGCTCCACCAGCAGGATCGACACCCCTTGCTCGCGCAGGGCGGTGATGATGCGGAAAATCTCCCGGGTAATCAGCGGCGCCAGGCCCAGGCTCGGTTCGTCGAGCATCAGCAGTTTGGGCTTGGCCATCAACGCCCGGCCCACGGCAAGCATCTGCCGCTCGCCGCCGGAGAGGGTCGCGGCCAGTTGTTCGCGGCGTTCCCACAGGCGCGGGAACAGTTCGTAGATTTCCCCCAGGGTCTGGCTGTAGTTCCGCTCGCCCCGGCGATGGCGCTGGAAGGCGCCCAGTAGCAGGTTGTCGGCCACGCTCATGCTGGTGAACAACTCGCGTTTTTCCGGCACCAGGCCCAGGCCACGGGAAACCATCACTTCCACCTCGGGCAGGGTTTGCAGGCTGCCGTCGAAATGCACTTGGCCGCGTGAGCCGAGCACGCCCATGATCGCCGACAGCAAGGTGGTCTTGCCCGCGCCGTTGGGGCCGATCACGGTGACGATCTGGCCCTTGCCCACGGTCAGGCTGGCGTCACTCAGGGCTTCGACCTTGCCGTAGGCCACGCTCAGGCCCTTGATGTCGAGCACGGCATCGTCCACCCGGTTGCGCGGCGCGAGTTGCGGTTGCACTGGCATGTTCATCATTCCACTCCTCCCAAATAGGCTTCCAACACCGCCGGGTCCTTCTGTACGTCTTCGGGCAAGCCTTGGGCGATGCGTTGGCCGAATTCCATGACCACCACGCGGTCCACCAGGCCCATGACGAAGTCCATGTCGTGTTCCACCAGCAAAATCGCCATGCCTTCGCTGCGCAGGCGGCTGAGCAGCAGGCCGAGGGCTTCTTTTTCTTTCAGGCGCAGGCCCGCGGCGGGTTCGTCGAGCAGCAGCAGGCACGGGTCGGCGCACAGGGCGCGGGCGATTTCCAAAATGCGCTGTTGGCCCAGGGCCAGGCTGCCGGCCTCTTCATACAAGTAGTCGCCCAGGCCTACGCGCTCGAGCTGGCGCTTGGCTTCGCCGAGCAGGGCCGCTTCTTCGCGCCGCTCCAGGTGCAGGGCCGCGGACATCACGCCTTGCTGGCCGCGCAGGTGGGCGCCGATGGCGACGTTCTCCAGCACACTCATGTTGCCCAGCAGTTTTACGTGCTGGAAGGTGCGGCTCATGCCCATGCGCGCCACTTGCCGCGAGTTGAGGCCGTTGATCTTCTGGCCCCTGAACAGCACCTCGCCGCTGCTCGGTGTATCGACACCCGAGAGCTGGTTGAACAAGGTGCTTTTGCCGGCGCCGTTGGGGCCGATCAGGGCGAGGATTTCCCCCGAGTGGATCTCCAGGCTCATGTCGTTGTTGGCCACCAACCCGCCAAAGCGCTTGGTCACGTGGCGTGCCTCCAGGATCAGCTCGCCGTGCTTGGGCAGCTCCCGGCACGTCAGCGGCGCGGCGTCGGTATCGACCGTCTGCACCTTGTTACGCACCTTCAAGCGGGCGGGCACCAGGCGCATCAGCAACGGCCACAAGCCTCCCGGTGCGCGCTGCATCAGCACCACGATGAGGATGCCGAACACGATGATTTCGTAGTTGCCGGTGTTGCCCAGCAGGTGCGGCAGCCAGTCCTGCAACCATTGCTTGAGCAGGGTCAGGATGCCCGCGCCGAGCAGTGCGCCCCACACGCTGCCCACGCCGCCGATCAGGGCCATGAACAGGTAATCGATGCCCATGTTCAGGCCAAAGGGCGTGGGGTTGACGAAGCGTTGGGTGTGGGCATACAGCCAGCCGGAAACGGCGGCGAATACTGCCGAGATGACGAAGATCACCATCTTGGAGCGAAAGGTGTTCACCCCCATCGCCTCGGCCATCACCTGGCCGCCCTTGAGGGCGCGGATGGCGCGGCCTTCGCGCGAGTTCAGGAGGTTCTGGGTGATGACGATGGCGAGCAGCAGCAGGGCCCAGATCAGGTAGAACATGTTCTCGCCCTTATCCAGCTTCAGGCCGAACAGGGAAACCGACGGCAAGCCGCCGACGCCGGTGTGCCCGCCGAGGGATTCGAGGGTGCCGAACAGGTAATACAGCGACAGGCCCCAGGCAATGGTGCCCAGCGGCAGGTAGTGCCCGGACAGTTTCAGGGTCAGCGCACCCAGCACCAGGGCCACCGAGGCGGTGAGCGCCACGCCCACCAACAGGGTCAGCCAGGGCGACACCGCGGCCCAGGCCAGCCAACCCGGCAATTGCTCGGCGGTGGTCAGGTAGGCCGAGGTGTAGGCGCCCAGGCCGACGAACGCGGCCTGGCCGAAACTGGTCATGCCGCCGACGCCGGTGAGTAGCACCAGGCCCAGCACCACCAGGGCGTACATGCCGATGTAGTTGAGCAAGGTCACGTAGTAGGGCGGCAACAGCAGCGGCGCGACGCCCACCACCAGCAACAGGGCGAGTAACAGATAGCGTGGGTTCATTCTTCTTCCTCCACATGACGGCTGGTGAACGAACGCCACAGCAGGAACGGAATAATCAGGGTGAACACGATGATCTCTTTATAGGTGCTGGCCCAGAACATCGAGAACGCTTCGATCAACCCCACCGCCAGGGCGCCGACGGCGGCCACCGGGTAACTGACCAAGCCGCCGATGATGGCGCCGACGAAGCCCTTGAGGCTGATGACGAAGCCGGAATCGAAATAGAGGGTGGTGATTGGCGCGATCAAAATCCCCGACAGCGTGCCAATCAGGGCGGCCAGCAGGAAGGTGGACTTGCCCGCCAGGGTCGGCGAAATACCCATCAGCCGCGCGCCCATGCGGTTTACCGCCGTGGCGCGCAAAGCCTTGCCGTAGAGCGTGCGCTCGAAGAACAGGTAGAGGCCCACGATCAACCCCAGCGACACCGCCAGCACCCACAGCGTCTGGCTGTTGAACGTCACCGGGCCCAACTCCAGCCCGGCCTCGGAGAACGGCCGGGTGCGTGCGCCTTCGGGGCCGAACAGCAGCAGGGCGATGCCGACCATGCTCACGTGCACCGCGATGGAGACGATCAGCAGCACCAGGGAACTGGCCGAGGCAATCGGCTGGAACACCAGGCGATAGATCTGTGGCCCCAAAGGCACCACCAGCGCCAGGGTCAGCAGCGCTTGCACTGCCATCGGCAATTCGGCCAGGGGCAAGGTATGGATCAGCACCGCCAGCAGGGCGGCGTAGGCAAGCTTGAAAACAACGCGCCGGGGGAAACGAAAGGCCTGGCTCGAACGCGCCGCACCCCACAGGTCGAGGGCGCAGTCGAGCAACGTCAGGCCCAGCAGCAACCAGACCAGGGCGGTGGGGTGGCCGCTCTGCAAGGTGGCCATGGTCAAGGCGCCGTAGGTCACGAACTCACCCTGGGGGATCAGCAGGATCCGGGTCACGGTGAACACCAGGAGGATCGACAGGGCCAGCAGCGCGTAGATCGCGCCATTGGTCATGCCGTCCTGGCCCAGCAGCATGGCTATCTGGAAATTCATAAATGAGAGCTCTTTCTACCGATTGAATATCAGGCCCGCAGGCCGACCCGGGTCAGGCGTCGGCACGCGGGCAGGGCGACCGGTGTCGATCAGTTATCGCGCAGCAACTTCCAGGTGCCGTTTTTCACCACGATCAGCTCGCGGCCGCGCTGGTCGAAGCCGCTGTGGTCTTGCGGCGTCATGTTGTAGACCCCTTGGGTGCCGGCCACTTCATGGCTTTGTTCCAGGGCATCGCGCAGGGCCGCGCGAAACTGCGGGGTGCCGGGGGCGGCCTTGCTCGCGGCAATCGGGATCGCTTGCTTGAGCAGCAGGCCGGCGTCGAAGGTGTTGCCGCCGAAGGTCGCCGGTTGGCTACCGTTGAGTTTTTCGTAGGCCTGGGTGTAGTCGCGGGCGATGGTCTTGGACGGATGGCTGTCGGGGATCTCATCGAGCACCAGCATCAGGCTCGCGGCGAGGATGGTGCCTTCGACCTTCTTGCCGCCCAGCTTGAGGAAGTCCGGCAGCGCCGCGCCGTGGGTCTGGTAGACCTGGCCGCGATAGCCCTGGTCGAACAGGGTGGTCTGCGGCATCACCGCCGAGCTGCCCGGCGCGGCCACCAGTACCGCGTCGGGGCGGGTGGCGAGAATTTTCAGGCTTTGGCCCGTCACCGACGTGTCCTGGCGCTGGAAGCGCTCGTTGGCCACGACCTTGATGTTCTGCTGCGCGGCCAGGCCGGCCATGACCTTGGCCCAGTTCTCGCCGTAGGGGTCGGCGGTGCCGATGAAACCGAGGGTCTTCACGCCTTTTTTGGCCATGTGCTCGAACAGCGCGGTGGCGATCAGGTCATCGTTTTGCGTGGTCTTGAACACCCATTTCTTCTGCTCGGTCATGGGCAGCACCACAGCGGCGGTGCCCACCGGCGCCAGCAGTGGCACGCCAGCCTCGGCGACGAACTGGATCACCCCCATGGCATTGGGCGAGCCGCTTGGGCCGATGATGGCATCGACATTTTCTTCGTCGATCAGCTTCTTCAGGGCCTTCACCGTGGCCGTCGGGTCGCTGCCGTCATCCAGCGAGATGTACTTCACTGCTTGGTCGCCTGCCTGGGTGGGCAGCAGGGGCACAGTGTTTTTCTGCGGCAGGCCAACCAACGCAATCGGCCCGGTGGAGGAGGTGATGACACCGATTTTCACTTCGGCTTGCGCAGCGGTGGCGCAGGCGGCACTCAACAACAACGTGGACACGGCTTTTCTGAAAAACATGACTTTCTCCGAAGAGTTGCAACGCTGCAAAAGGCTAATTGGCCAGCCGCCTCGACCACGCGGGGTGCGAGCACGGCCCAAGGTGCGGCCCTATTTGTTTTTTTGGTGAACGGTTGCTGTGCCCAGGCTCTGTTACCGAGCCGCGAGGCTGCCAGCGACCCTGGGTGATCGGTCGGAGGCGTTGAGGGCAAAAGCAGATTGCATGCCAGAAATTTCCTGGTGCATGGCAAAAGGCTGTTACCGCGACCGGGGTAACACCGCCTCGACGACCCTGCGGCCAGGGGCCGGAAAGTGGCTACTGGAAGGCCATCATCGGACGCTGAAAAACCGGCAGCACACCAGGCCGAACAAGGCTTTGATCTGGATCAAGAAAGCGGCCGAGGGCCGCGGAAACGGGTTTTTTAACGGGCAAAAAATGCCTGTTTTTTAGGTGTTTTTTACGCCTGTTTTTGCCCTGAATTATTTTTTTGTTCGGCAACTTTTTCCGAAATTAGAACCTGGGGATTTTTCCGGATAATTGCGCGGTAACGCTCATGGTTAATTATTTAACATGCTGATTTATATGAATAAAAATATTATTTTCCGGAGTTTTACGGCCTTTTTCCGGTGTTACCAAACTGCACGCGGATGGTGCGAAACAGCAAAATTTGCACCGAAAATACACACTCTTTTATTTGGTAAAATTCAATTGACAATTCACGTAAATATTATGATTTTAGATTTAAGCGATTACCCGGGCCCCACGCTCAGGTCGTCCGTTCTGGCGGCACCTAACAAACAGGTACAAGCGCATGTCGATCGTTGTCGAGGATTTAGCCTTAGGAGCAAACGGCCTGTCGGTCATGGTCAAAGACACCATCGACATCGCCGGTTACCCGACCCGTGCTTCAAGCCGTGCATTGGCTGATGCCCCGGCCGCGGCAGAACATGCCCAGGTGGTGGCGGCATTGCTGGCGGCGGGCTGGCGGGTCACCGGCAAAACCAGCCTGCATGAACTGGCCTTCGGCACCACCGGCCTCAACGCCTGGACCGGCACCCCGGCCAACCCGCGTTATCCGGGCTACATCCCGGGCGGTTCTTCCAGTGGTTCGGCGGCGGCGGTGGCGGCGGGGCTGTGCGATGTGGCCCTGGGCACCGACACTGGCGGCTCGGTGCGCATACCGGCGGCCTGCTGCGGTGTGTTTGGCCTTAAACCCACCTTCGGCCGTGTCAGCCGCCAGGGTGTGATGCCCGCCCGCAGCAGCCTCGATTGCGTGGGGCCGCTGGCGCGGGACATGGACAGCCTGATCGCGGCGATGCACGCCATCGCCCCCACCTTCACCACACCCAAGTTGCCCCACAGCCTGACCATTGGCGTGGTCGGCGTAGCGGCCTGTGCCCCGGTTCAGGTGGCCGTGAGCCAGGCCCTGGCCCGCTGCGGCTGGCCGTTGGTGGCGCAATCACTGCCGGGCATGGCCGCTGCTTATGGTGCGGCAATGGCGGTCATCAACGGCGAAACCTGGGCCGCTTGCGGCCATCTCCTGGCAACCGGCCATGTCGGCAACGACGTCGCCGAGCGCCTGCGCGCCGCCAGCCTGACCTCGCCTCAAGCCTTGGCCGATGCCGACATTATCCGCCGCGCCTTTACCGCAGAAGTGGACGCAGCCCTGGCCGTCACGCCGATCCTGGCCCTGCCGACCATGCCCGATTTGCCCTTGCTGGTCGCCGATGCGGCCGACACCCGCGCCGCCCTGGGTATGACGTCCCTGGTGCGCGCTTTCAATCTGTCCGGCCACCCGGCCCTGAGCATCCCGTTGCACAGCGCTTCGGGGCTGCCGGTAGGCCTTCAACTCATTGCCGCCCATGGCGCGGACGAACTGCTGTGCGCAGTCGCCCGCGAACTGGCCCGGCGCCTGGAAGAGTAAATCGTGATGCTGACTATGGAGAAACCCATGAACGCGCCAAGCGAGCTGAATCAACAGCGTTGCGTGCCGATCACGGCCAATGAAGCGTTTCAACAGTTGCTGGCCGAGATCCGTACCCGCGCCCGCAGCGAAGAGTTCGACCAACAGAAATTCATCTCCCAGGACATCATCGAGCGCTTTCGCACGCTCGGTGTGTACCGTGCCCTGGTGCCCAAGCGCTTTGGCGGTGACGAGCGCTCGCCCGCCGAGTTCTGCCAAATGGTCGAAGACATCTCGGTGGCCGACGGCTCGGCCGGTTGGGTCGCAAGCTTCGGCATGAGCCCGGTGTACCTGGCGGCGCTGCCCCTGGAAACCATCAAGAAGATTTACGCCGACTCGCCCGACGTGGTCTTCGCCGGCGGCATCTTTCCACCCCAACCTGCGGCTTTTGTCGAGGGCGGGTTGGAGGTCAACGGGCGCTGGAAGTTCTCCAGCGGCTGCATGGGCGCCTCGCTGATCGGCGTCGGCATCAGCCCGAAAAACGGCGAGATGCTTGGCCTGCCACGCCTGGCGGTGATGCCACGGGAAAAAGTGCGCATCGAGGAAACCTGGAACGTCGTGGGCCTGGTCGGCACCGGCAGCCACGACGTGGTGGTCGAAGGTGTGGTGGTACCGGAGGAGTGGACCTTCGTGCGCGGCGGCCCGGCCAACCTGGACGAGCCGTTCTTCCGCTACCCGTCGCTGTCTTTTGCCACTCAGGTGTTGTCGGTGGTGGGCCTGGGCGTGGCCCGTGCGGCCCTGGACGAGTTGAGCGGCATGGCCAGCGGGCGCATCTCGGTAACCGGCGCGCCGTCGTTGTCCGACCGGCCCCTGGCCCAGGTCGAAATGGCCAAGGCCGAAGCCTCCCTGCGGGCGGCGCGTTCGTGGTTCTACCAAGCCATCGACGATGCCTGGGCCAGTGTCCTGGCGGGCGACCCGGTGAGCGTCGAGCAGACCAACATGCTGCGCCTGTCCTCGACCCACGCCACCCGCGTGGCAGCCGAGGTGGCGCGCACCGCGCAAATGCTCTCGGGCATGAGCGGGGTCTACCGCACCAGCCCGCTGTCGCGCTTTGTCAACGACACCCAGGTCATTACCCAGCACGCCTTCATGGGCGACATGACCTACCAGAACGCCGGCGCGATTTTCTTCGGCAACAAGCCGCTGCCCGGCTACCTGTAATTTTTCTCAACTCGAATCGGTGAACCCCATGAGCGATAAAAAAGCCCTGCGCGTCCTGTTTTGCATTGGCATCAACCAAAACTTCTTCGATGCCCCGCGCCCCGAAGCCCTGGAAGTCTGGGCGGCGTTCGGCGCCATGTGGAACGGCATTGCCGACCTGCCGGGCGTGACCGTGCTGGGCAACATGGACGACGACCAGAGCATGGTCGGCCCGTCCGCCGGCTGGCCCTGGACCACCTACCTGCTGGCCGACGTGCCGGACATCGAAACCGTCCACGCCGCCTGCAACCTGTTCCGTACCACGGCGGTGGGTGATGGCCCGTACAAACTGTGGAAGTACTGCAAGGTCGAGGCCCGCACCGGGCGTGAACTGATTATCCAGCGCTAAGCCTGCGAGGTCGCCATGTCGTCACACGAGCACATTCGCGCGCTGGAGCTGCGCCTGGAGCAACTGGAAAGCGAGAACGCGATCCGCGCCTGCATGAACCGCTACATGTTCCTGTGCGACGAGTTGGGCGTGGCTTCGCCCCTCGACGAACTGGCCGGGCTGTTCACCGAAGACGCGGTCTGGGAAGGCAAGGGTGCCAAGTACCAGAACAGCTTCGGCGGCTATCAGGGGCGCGCGGCGATCAAGGCGATGTTCGCCACTTATATGGTGGAGCCTGCGCATTTTTCGCTGAACGTGCACTTCCTGACCTCGGAGCTGATCCAGGTCAGCGGTGACAGCGCCCAGGCCAGTTGGGTGATGTTGCAGGCCTCGACCTTCGCCTCGGGGGCCTCGCACCTCAACAGCGCCCGCCTGACGGTGCGTTTTACCCGGGAGCAAGGGCAGTGGCGCATGGCGCACTTCCAGACCGAGAACCTGTTCAGCCGCCCCGTGAGCACCTGGAACAGCGCCGCGCACCTGCCCGTGCCCGGCAAGCCCGGCCAGTGACCCCCAGAATTCTTAGAGTCGGCGAACCGAGCCGACGAGGAGTGACCGTGAATAACCTGATAAACACCGTAACCCTGGACGCTTGCCCGTCCGACCTGGTCCAGAGCGACCGCGTGCACACGTCACTGTACACCGACGCCAAGCTGTTCGACGAGGAACTGGAAAAGATCTTCTACAGCACCTGGATCTGGGTGGCCCACGCCAGCGAAATTCCCGAGTCCGGCAGCTACAAGAGCACCTACATCGGCAAGCAACCGGTGATCGTGGTGCGCGACCGCAAAAAAGACGTGCACGTGCTGCTTAACCGCTGCCGCCACCGCGGGGCCACAGTGTGCGAACACAAAAAGGGCAAGACCAACAGCTTCGTCTGCCCGTACCACGGCTGGAGCTACGCCCTGGACGGCAGCCTGCGCGGTGTGCCACACCCGGAAAGCTACGCCGATTGCCTGGACAAGGCCGAACTGCCCCTGGTCAGCCTGCGGGTGGAGCAATACAACGGCATGATCTTCGCCACCTTCAAGGACGATATCGAGCCGTTGGCCGACTACCTGGGTGCGGCGAAAAAATGGATCGACCTGTTCATGAAGCAGGGCGCCGGCTACCCGGTGAAAGTCGGCGGTGAGCACCGCTTCCGCTTCCCCGGCAACTGGAAAATCCAGTTGGAAAACACCACCGACGCCTACCACTTCCCGTTGGTGCATAAGTCGTTCCTGTCCTCGGTGGACGAGCAGACCCTGGAGTTGTTCGACTTCGTGCAAGGGCCGGGCTACGTCGAAGACCTGGGCAACGGCCACAGCGTGATGGTGATGATCCCCGACCTGGTGGACCTTGAAGCCAACCTCGAGCTGCCGATCCCGGAGCGCTTCGAAGACCTCGCCGCGCAACTGCGCGCCGAAGGCCACGAGGAGGCGGCGGTGCGGCGCATCGTGCGCGCGGTGGGCGGTTCGGGCTTCAACCTCAACCTGTTCCCCAACATCGCTTGCTCCATGGCGTTCTTCCGGGTGCTGCAACCGATCGCGGTGAACGAAACCGAGATCCACCACGCCGTCATCACCATGGACGGCGGCCCGGCCGTGGCCAACCGTTATCGCCTGCGCCTGCACGAACACTTCCAGGGCCCGATGGGCTTTGGCACCCCGGACGACTCCGAAGCCTGGGAGCGCGTACAGCGCGGCGCCAGCGCCGGCAGCGACCTGTGGATCATGCTCAACCGTGGTTTGCCGGGCGAGAAAGCCTCCGCCGATGGCCGGGTGAGCGACGTGAGCGCCGAAACCGGTATGCGGGCGGGCTACCAGCAGTGGAAAAAGATGATGTCGGCCAAGTGACGGAGAACCCCATGAACAACCTGCAATTGCTCAACCAAGTCAGCGCTTTCATCTGGCAGGAAGCGGACATGCTCGACCACGGCGAATTCGCCGCGTGGCTGGAGCTGTGGACCGAGACGGCGACCTACATCATCCCCATCGACCCGTTGGAAACCGATTTCGAGAACACCCTCAACTACGCCTACGACGACCACCACATGCGCCAGTTGCGCGTCACGCGCCTGACCAGCGGCGAGTCGATCTCCACCACGCCACGGGCGCGCACCGTGCGTAGCCAGTCGCGCTTTCGCGTGCTCAGCGACGAGCAGAGCGTGGTCACCGTGCGGTGCGCGCAGAACCTGCGCGAGTTCCGCAAGGACGTGCTCAAGCAGTACACCGCCGACGTCACCTTCGAGCTGGTGCGCAGCGGCGACAGCTTCAAGATCCAGCGCAAGCTGATCCAGCTCATCAACTCCACCGACACCCTGGCGGGTATCGGCTACATCCTCTGAGGGCTACGCCATGACACAGGTCGCATTGGTCACCGGCGCCGGCCAGGGGCTGGGCAAGAGTATCGCCGAGCAACTGCTGGGCGCCGGTTACCGGGTAGTGATAAGCGACCGCTCGCTGGCGGCGGCGCAAGCCTGCGCCGCGCAACTGGACGCCAGCGGCGAGCGGGTGCTGGCGCTCAAGCTCGACGTGGCCGACAAGGCCGATTTTGAAGGGGCGCTGGCGCAAGTAGTGGCCCATTGGGGCCCACTGCATGTACTGGTCAACAACGCGGCCATGACCATGACCACGCCTGTGATGCAGATCAGCCCGGAGGAATTCGACCGGGTGGTCAGCGTCAACCAGCGCGGCACCTTTGTCGGCTGCCAGGTGCTGGGCAGCTACCTCGCCGCGCAGGGCTACGGGCGGATCATCAACATGGCCTCCCTGGCGGGGCAGAACGGCGGCACGGCCACGGGCGCCCATTACGCGGCGTCCAAGGGCGCGATCATCACCCTGACCAAGATCTTCGCCAAGGAGCTGGCGGCGAGCGGGGTCACGGTCAACGCCATCGCCCCGGGGCCCATCGAGTCGCCGGCGGTGCGCGCCGCCGTGCCGCCCGAGCGCTTGGAAAAACTGATCGAGGGCATCCCGGTCAAGCGCCTGGGGGACGCCGCGTTCATTGGCAAACTGGTCGTGCAACTGGCCGGCGAAGACGCCTACTTCACCACCGGGGCGACCTGGGACGTGAACGGCGGGCTGTTCATGCGTTAAGCGTGCCGGCCGCAGGTTTGCAACCACAGCGGGGCGCGCCCAGGTGCGCGGCCCGACAACGAATTCAGGATGGTCCTGTATGAGCGATCAATTATTGAAAGTCGTCGTCCGCAAGCGCGAGGAGCAGGGCGAAGGTGTCGTCGTCCTCGACCTGGGCGACCCGTCGGGGCAGGCCTTGCCCGCCTTCGAAGCGGGCGCCCATGTCGATATCCACCTCAAGGCCGGGCTGGTGCGCCAGTATTCCCTGTGCGGCGACCCGGCCAACGCCGGCGCCTATCGCTTGGGCGTGCTCAAGGACCCGGCCTCGCGCGGCGGTTCCCTGGCGGTGCATGAGCTTATGCAAGTAGGGCGGGAAATCGACATCAGCCTGCCGCGCAACCACTTCCCCCTGGCGGGCGAGGCGCGGCGCTCGATCCTGATCGGCGGCGGTATCGGCATCACGCCGATGGTGGCCATGGCCTACGCCCTGAACGCCCGCGACAGCGATTTCGAGCTGCATTACTGCGGCCGTTCCCGGGGCCGCAGCGCCTTCCTCGATGAACTGGGCAACGCGGCGTTCGCGGCCCGGGTGCACACCCACTTCGACGACGAGGGCGAGGCCCAGAAGCTGGACCTGCGCAGCGTGCTGGGCACGCCCCAGGCCGGGGTGCATGTGTACGTCTGCGGGCCGGCCGGGTTCATGGACTGGGTCATCGCCCAGGCCCTGGGCGCGGGCTACGCGGACGACCATGTGCACCGCGAATACTTCCAGGTCGAAGTCGACGCCTCGGGCGCAGGCTTTGAAGTGGTGGCCCAGCGCAGCGGCAAGACCGTGCAAGTGGCCGAAGGCCAAAGCATCGTCGAGGCCCTGACGGCGGTGGGTATCAAGATTGAAGTGTCCTGTGAGCAGGGCGTGTGCGGCACTTGCCTGTGCGACGTGATTGAAGGCGAGCCGGACCACCGCGACGTCTACCTCACCGACGACGAAAAAAGCGCCAATGACCAGATTCTGGTGTGCTGTTCCCGGGCCAAGTCCAAGAAACTGGTGCTGGATATCTGATAGACCGGAGGGTAAGACCATGGTCGATACAACTGGATTTCGTAACTCAATGGCAATGCTCGGTGGCGCGGTGTCGGTCATCACCACCGACGGTCCCGCCGGGCGTTTCGGCTTCACCGCCTCGGCGGTGTGCAGCGTCACCGACCAGCCGCCGACCTTGCTGGTGTGCATGAATCGCTCGTCGTTTTCCAACGTGCATTTCAAGAGCAACGGTGTGCTCAGCGTGAACGTGCTGACGCCCGGGCACCAGGAAGTCTCGGGGGCGTTTTCCAACCGTCACCTGGACACCGAGCAACGGTTTTCCTGCGCCTCCTGGAGCACCCTGGAAAGCGGCGCGCCGCTGCTGGACGAGGCGCTGGTGAGTTTCGACTGCCGCATTGCCCAGGCCCATGAAGTGGGTTCCCACACGATTTTCTATTGCGAGGTATTGGGTATCCGCAATGGCGAAAGCCAGGAAGGCCTGGTGTATTTCAACCGCGCCTACCACCGTTTGGGAGATGCCTCAAAAGCGACTTCCTGATGCAGTAAGTTGATAAGAGTTTTCCTGTTCGTTGTGTTTCAAGAATAAATAAAAAAGCGGTTGTCGCTGTTATGGCGAATGGCTGTGTTACGACTTTTTTGCAGTAAGTGGTTATAAAAACAATACTGCGGATTGACTGCCGAAGTTTCACTTTTGCTGAATTAATCTGCTTCCACTAGCCGTGCCTGTGTGCATGTAAAAAAGAAGGAAAGTTCAATGTTCCAGAAGAGCTGGGTAAGCCGTGGCGTCACCACTGCGGCCGTGATGGGGATCTTCACACCTGTGGTTGCACAGGCCGACTTCGTTGATGACAGCCAAGTCAGCCTGGGGATGCGCAACTTTTATATCGACCGCGACTACAAACAGCATGACGCGCCGCAATCGCGTATTGGCAGCTGGACCCAAGGCTTCGACTTTCGCGCGATCTCCGGCTACACCGAAGGCACGCTGCAGTTCGGCCTGGACCTCTCGGCGCAGTACGCCTATCGCCTGGACGGCGGCGGTGGCCGGGGCCCAGACACGATCATCCCGTATGACGCCAGCAAGGGCGAGCAAGTGCGTGACTACGGCCGCGCGGCGCTCACCGCCAAGGTGCGCTACAACAAGGCGGAACTGAAAATCGGTGAACTAAGGCCCACGTTGCCCGTGGCCTACATGGACGATTCGCGGCAGTTGATTACCACCTATCACGGCGTACAACTTGAATCCAAGGACGTGGACAACCTGACCCTCACCGCCGGGCGCTTTACCGAAATCAGTTCGCGCGAATCCTCCAACACCGAGAAGATGTACTTGTTCAACGGCCCCAATGTGCAGCGGCGCAGTGACGGCTTGAACTTTGGTGGCGCGACCTATGCATTTACCCCGAACTTGTCGGCTACTTACTTTTTTGGGCAGTTGGAAGATATCTATAAGCAACATTACTTGGGCTTGACCTATAACCATGACTTGGGCGGCGGTTATGGCCTGAAGACGGACTTGCGTTACTTCAATAACAGTGAAGACGGCAAGGCCCTATATGGAGATATCGACAACCAGTCCTACGGCGTCATGACCACCCTGAAAAAGGGCGCCCATGCCTTGGGTGCCGGCTATCAGCGCATGCTCGGCGACTCCTCCTTCCCGACCCTCAACGGCTACGCGCCGCAGCCGTACCTGGTCAACTGGTCCACGGTGGCGTTCGTCAAGCCCAACGAGAGTTCCTGGCAATTGCGCTATGACTACAACTTCGCCGGCATGGGCTTGCCGGGGCTCAAATTCATGACCCGCTACCTGCGTGGCAGCGGCGTGGACCGTGGCCGCAACGACCTGGACCAAAACGTCGAGAGTGAACGCAACATCGTCCTTGGTTATGTGGTGCAAAGCGGGCCACTCAAGGACGTGGGGTTTGAATGGCGGCGCATCGACGTGAAAACCCGCTACGGCAACGGCAAGGCCTCGGGCGCGGACTATGAGGAAAACCGCCTGATTACCACCTACACCTGGAAGTTCTGACAGCTCCGGTGCTGCCCGCGCATCGGGCAGCCTCGCGCTTCACCGGTTTCCTTCGCCCGGGCCACTCTTGCCGGGCTTTTTTTCGCGGCGCGTTTACGCCGCCCTCCAAGGATTGCCTATGCGTCGTTTTTACCGGGGCCGCGACTTGAGTCGGGTCCACAGCGTTGCCGAACTGGCCGACATGGCCCGCCGGCGCCTGCCGTATTTCGCCTGGGAATACCTGAGCGGCGGGGCGCAGGATGAACTGACCCTCACCGACAACCTCGATGGGTTCAGCGCCTATGGCCTGCACGGCCGCGCCATGGTGCCGTGCCATCCGCCCGCCACGGCGCGGGCCGTGCTGGGGCGGGTGTTGCCCGTGCCCCTGCTGATCGGGCCGACCGGCTACAACGGCTTGCTGCACCGCGATGCTGACATTCACCTGGCCCGGGCGGCCACGGCCCGAGGCTTGCCGTTTTGCCTGAGCACCGCTGCCAATACTTCCCTTGAGGCATTGGTGGCGGCGGTGCCAGAAGTGAACCTGTGGTTCCAGCTCTACGCCATGGGCGACCCCCGTGTGCAAAACGACCTGCTGCGCCGCGCCGCTGCCGTGGGCAGCCGCACCCTGCTGTTGACCTGCGATGCCATGGTGCTGGGCAACCGCGAGTGGGACCGGCGCAATTTCGCCAAGCCGCGCCAGTTGGCGTGGCGCAACACGCTCGACGTGTTGCGCCACCCGCGCTGGCTGCAGCAAGTGATGTGGCCGGCCGGGCTGCCGGGCATGGGCAACCTGGAGCCTTACCTGCCGCCCAACGAACGCAATGCCTTGGGTTCGATGGCGTTTATCGGCCGGCAGATGGACAGCTTGCTCGACTGGGACAAACTGGCGCGCCTACGCGACCAATGGGGTGAACGCCTGCTGCTCAAAGGCGTGCTGCACCCGGCGGACGTCGAGCGCGCCATTGCCCTGGGGCTCGATGGGGTGGTGGTGTCCAACCACGGCGGCCGGCAATTGGATGGCGCCCCGAGCAGCCTCGCCGCCCTTGCCGCCATCGCCCCCCAGGCCCGCGGCCGGCTCAGCCTGCTGCTGGACGGCGGCATTCGCCGGGGCAGCGACATCGTCAAGGCCCTGGCCCTGGGCGCCGATGCCGTGCTGCTGGGCCGCGCCACCCTCTACGGCGTCGCCGTGGCTGGCGAAGCGGGCGCCGGGCGGGCCCTGGATCTGTTGACCCAGGAACTGGTGCAAACCCTCAACCTGATGGGCTGCACCCACCTCAGCCACTTGGGCCGCGACAACCTGTGGGAGCGCAGGAGGTAATGATGAAACTCTACGAATTGATGACCTTTACCGTGCGCGTGCGCACCGTCACCCCGGCCATGGCCTGCCTTGAGCCGCGCTTGGCCCAGGCCGGGGGCACGCTGATGGGCTGCTGGGCCTCGGAAATTGGCCCGCTGAACCAGATCACGGTGCTGCGCGGCTTTGCCGACGAAGGCGCACGCCAGGCCGAGCGCGAGCGTTACCTGGCCACAGCCGACGCCTTTGGCATCGACGCTTACCTCACCGATATGCGGGTGGAGAACTATTCGCTGTTTCCCTTCCTGCAACCGTTGCCTGCCGGGCGCCATGGGCCGTTCTATGAATTGCGCGTCTACGACCTGGTGCCCGCCGGCCTGGCGCCGACGCTCAAGGGCTGGGAAAACGCCGTGGGGCCACGCACCGGGCCTGGCTACTCGCCGGTGTACGCCGCGTTTTATGCCACCGATGGCCGCTTGCCGCGCTACCTGCACATCTGGCCTTATGCCTCCTTGGAACAACGCCTGGACGTGCGTACCCGCGCGGTGCAGGACGGCGTCTGGCCCCCGGAAAACTCAGGCCCGCAACTGCGCGACATGCACTCGGCCGTGTACCTGCCGGCGCCGTTTTCGCCGTTGCAGTAAACACCCTGGCAGGCGCAGTGCTCGGTGGGAGAAGGGGCTGGCCCGCTCCCACACAAGCCCCCCACAGTTCAAGAGTGATGTTTGGCACCGCCTCCCTGTTCACACCCCTAGGTAGCGCTGTGACAACTGCGGCGCCTGGGCCAGTTGGGCGGGGGTGCCGCTCCACACCTGGCGGCCTTTTTCGATGATGTGGTGGCAATCCACCACGCGGGCCATTTCCTTGAGGTTCTTGTCGATCACCAAAATGGTTTCGCCTTCGGCCTTGAGGCTGGCCAGGCAGCTCCAGATGGTTTCGCGGATGATCGGTGCCAGGCCTTCGGTGGCTTCATCGAGGATCAGCAACTGCGGGTTGGTCAGCAGGGCGCGGGCCACCACCATCATCTGTTGCTCGCCGCCGGAAAGGGTCTTGGACAACTGGTCCTGGCGCTCCTGCAAACGCGGGAACAACTGGTAGACCCGCGCCAGGTCCCACTTGCCCCGTGTGGCGGTGGCCAGCAGGTTTTCCCGCACGCTCAGGCTGGCGAAGCCGCGCCGGCCTTCGGGCACCAGCCCCAACCCGGCCTGGGCGATGCGGTAGGACGGCGCGCCGCGCATTTCCCGGCCGTGGATCAGCACGCTGCCAGCGCTGGGCTTGAGCAGGCCCATGATCGATTTGACGGTGGTGGTCTTGCCCATGCCATTACGGCCGATCAGCGACACCACCTGGCCCTGTTCGATGCTCAAGTGCATGTCGAACAACACTTGGCTCAGGCCGTAGCCGGCCTGCAAACCGCTGACTTCAAGCATGTTCTTCTCCCAGGTAGGCGGCGCGTACGTGCGGGTCGTTGCGCACCTGCTCGACGCTGCCGGTGAGGATGGTCTGGCCGTAGACCAACACGGTGATGCGGTCGGCCAATGCGAACACGGCGTCCATGTCGTGCTCCACCAGCAGGATCGCGTAGCGGCCCTTGAGTTCGAGCAACAGTTGGGTCATGCGCGCCGACTCCTGGGCGCCCATGCCTGCCATCGGTTCGTCCAGCAACAGCACCGAGGCTTCCTGGGCCAGGGCCAGGGCGATTTCCAGTTGCCGGCGCTCGCCGTGGGACAACGCGCTGACTTGCGCATGGCCGCGGGCCTCCAGGCCCACCCGCGCCAGGTAGTCGGCGGCGGGGGCCAGCAGGCTTTGGTCGCTGGCCAGCGGCTTCCATAGGCCGAAGGTCTGGCCGTCGCGGGCGGCGATCGCCACCGCGACGTTTTCCAGCAGGGTGAATTCCGGGTACAGCTGGCTGACCTGGAAGGCTCGCGCCAGGCCCAGGCGCGGGCGCTGGTGGGCGGGTACGTCGGTGATGTCCTGGCCGTTGAGGAAAATGCGCCCCTTGTCCGGGCGGATCTCCCCGGCGATCTGCGCGATCAGGGTCGATTTGCCGGCGCCATTGGGGCCGATGATGGCGTGTAGTTCTCCCGGGGCGATATCGAAGCTCGCACCGTTGGTGGCCTTGACCGCGCCAAAGGTTTTTTCCAGGGCCTGGACCGACAGTTGCGGGTTCATGGGCGTACCTCGTGTTGGGCGATTGCGGTTGGCGCGGCCGACGGCTTGCGCCGCCATGGCCAGGGGCTGAGCAGCAAGCCGTAGAGGCCTTTTTTGCCGAACAGCACCACCACCAGCAGCAACGGGCCGAAGATCAGCAGCCAGTGCTCGGTCCACAGGCTGAGCACCTGTTCCAGGCCCAGGTACACGGCGGCGCCGAGGACCGGCCCCAGCAGGGTGCCGACGCCGCCGAGGATGACCATCGCCATCAGTTCGCCGGACTTGTGCCAGGCGCCCATGTCCGGGCTGACGAACATCGCGTAGTTGGCCCAGAGGATGCCCGCCAGGCCCCCCCCGACACCGGCGATGACAAACGCCCCGAGGCGATAGCGCAGCGGGTGCAGGCCCAGGCTGATGCTGCGCCGTTCGCTTTGCTTGAGGCCGCGCAGCACGTAGCCGAAACGCGAATTGACCAGGCGCCGGCAGAACAGCAGCCAAGCCACCAACAGGCCCAGGCACAGGTAGTAGAACTGCACCGGGTTATCCAGGTCGATGCCCGGCAGGGTGTTGCGCTCGCTGAGCAAAATGCCGTCGTCGCCGCCATACAGCGACAGCGAACTGAGGACGAAATAGAGCATTTGGCCGAACGCCAGGGTAATCATGATGAATTGCACCCCGCTGGTACGCAGCGACAGGTAGCCCACCACCACGGCAAACAGCGCACACACCAGCAGCGACAGCGGCCAAACGAGCAGCGCGCTGTTGGAACCGTCCCAGCCCCACAGCGGCAAGGCCTGGGAGGTGTGAAAACCGATCACCCCCACCACGTAGCCGCCCAGGCCGAAGAAGGCCGCGTGGCCGAAGCTAATCATCGCGCCATAGCCGATCAGCAGGTCCAGGCTGGCGGCGGCCATGCCGTAGATCGCCAGGCGCGTAAACAGGCTGACCAGAAAGGGTTCGTGCAGCAGCGAGGCCAGCAGCGGCAGGAGGGCGAACGTCGCCAGGCAAAGCAGGTCGATCAGGACTCGACGGGACATGGGGTTCTCCTCAGGCACGGGCGGGCAGCAGGCCGCGGGGGCGGACCAGCAACACCACGGCCATGACGATGTAGGCGCTGGCGGAAATCAGCCCGCCGCTCAGGGTGCCGCTGACTTCGGCGGGCAACAGTTGGTCCAGCAATTGCGGGATGTACGCGCGCCCCAGGCCATCGACCATACCGATCAGCAAGGCCCCGGCCAGGGCGCCGCGTACCGAGCCGACACCGCCGACCACGATGACCACGAAGGTGGTAATCAAGACCTTTTCGCCCATGCCGATTTCCACCGATAGCAAGGGTGCGGCCATGAACCCGGCGAGGCCGCAAAGCACGCAGCCGAACACGAACACCAGGGTGTACAGGCGTGCGATGTTCACCCCCAGGGCGCCGACCATTTCGTGGTCGTCGGCCCCGGCGCGGATCAGCATGCCCAGGCGCGTGTGGTTTATCAGCAGCCACATGGCGATCGCCACCACGGCCCCGGCGGCGATGAACAGCAAGCGGCTGACCGGGTACATCAACCCCGGCAGCACTTCGACGAAGCTCGAATACCACTCGGGCGTGGGCATGGCCGGTGGGCTGCGGCCGAACAGCACGGTGATTAACTCGTTGGTGAAGAACACCACCGCCAGGGTGGCCAGTACCTGGTCGAGGTGATCGCGGTTGTAGAGGCGGCGCATGATGCTGGTTTCGATCAGCAGCCCGTACAGGGCCGAGCCGATCACCGCCGCCAACCCGGCGAGCCAGAACGAGCCGCTCAGCGACGCGGTGTAGGCCGCGCAGAACGCGCCGACCATGTAGAAGGCGCCGTGGGCCAGGTTGATGACGCCCATGATGCCGAAGATCAGCGTCAGGCCGGAGGCCAGCAAAAACAGCAGGGCGCTGTATTGCAGGCCATTGAGGATTTGTTCGAGTAGCAGCATGCGGGGAATCCTACGCAAGGTGCCTGGCGGGTAAGGCCGCCAGGCACGGGACCGGAAGGTCGGCTTACAGCGCGCACTCGGCGGCGAAGCTGTCCACTTGCGCCTTGGCGATGGTCTGCACCGGCACCTGGACCAACTTGCCGTTGGCATCGGCCTCTACCCGCAGCAAATACCAGTCGATGACCGCGTGCTGGTTTTTGCCGAAGGCGAAGTCGCCACGGATCGAGTCGAACGTGACGTTGCGCAGAGCACTGCGCAAGGCCTCGGGGTCTTTGAGGTTGCCGTCCACGGTTTTCAGGGCGGCGCCGATCAGGCGGGCGGTGTCGTAGGTTTGCGCGGCGTACACGGTGGGCACGCGCTTGTACTTATCGTTGAAGGCCTTGACGAAGGCCTGGTTGGCCGGGTTGGTGGAGCCGGGGTTCCACAGGGTGACGATGTTCATGCCCTTGGCCACATCACCGGTGGCGGCGAGCATGCGTTCGTCCATGGAGAACACCGGCACCACCATCGGGATGCTCTTGTTCAGGCCCGAGCTGCCGTACTGCTTGGCGAAGTTGATGCCGGCACCACCAGGGTGGAACTGGAAAATCGCGTCAGGCGCCAAGGAGCGCACCCGGGCCAGCTCCACCGAGAAATCCAGTTGGTTGAGCTTGGTGTAGATCTCGGTGACTTCACCCTTGAAGGTGCGCTTGAAGCCTTCCAGGGCATCGCGGCCACCCTGGTAGTTGGGGGCGAGGATGACCATTTTCTTGTAGCCCAGGTCGTTGGCGGCGACGCCGGCCATTTCGTGGATGGTGTCGTTCTGGTACGAGGCCACGAAGTAGTGGGGCTTGCACTGTTTGCCGGCCAGGCTGGAGGGGCCGGTGTTGTTGCTGATGTAGAAGCCGTCCTTGGTCGCGGTGTTGACCACCGCCGCCAGCACGTTGGAGAAGATCACCCCGGTGTACAGCGAGATGCCGTCCAGGCTCATGCGGTCGATGATCTGCTTGGCGCGCGCCGGTTGCAGGCCATCGTCCTCCACCAGCAGGCTCACCGGTACGCCGCCGAGCTTGCCGCCCTCCTGGTCGATGGCCAGTTGAAAGCCATCGCGCGAGTCTTCCCCCAGGTAACCGGCCGGGGTGGAGAGGGTGGTGATGAAGCCGATGCGCACCGGGTCTTGGGCCTGGGCCGCAAGGCTGGCCAGGCAACTGGCCGCCAGGAGTGTACCCACGAGTTGTTTTTTCATAGTGCCGCCTTTAGTGAAGCCCGCATCGCACGGGCTGTAGTTATTAGTGGAGGGCAGTAAAAAATTTCGGGCGCCTGGAATGTGTTGTGGGGGGGCTTCCCGTGTCAGGTGTTGCTCTGGGTGAATTTCTCGTAGTACAGGCGGGTCTGGTCCAGGGCCTGGGTGTCGAGCCATTGCTTGATCGACTCGACCATCGGCGGCGGCCCGCACAGGTACATGTCCAGGGCCTGGTCGCGGAACTCGGCCAGGTCGAAGTGCTCGGTGATGTAGCCGCGCTTGCCGTGCCAGTCCGGGCTGGGGTCGCTGATGACCGGGGTGAAGCGAAAGCCCGGGATGCGTTCGGCGTAGGCCGCGATGCGCTGGGTTTCGCACAGGTCCGCGGCGTTGCGCACGCCGTAGTACAGGTGCACCGGGTGGCCGCAACCGCCGCGCTCGGCGATTTCATCGAGCATGCCCAAAAAGGCCGACAGGCCGGTGCCGCCGGCGACGAACACCAGCGGCTTGTCGACGTGGCGCAGGTAGAAGGCCCCCAGGGGCGCTTCCAGCAGGATTTCGTCGCCGATCAGGCTGCGTTCGCGGATGTAGTTGCTCATCAGCCCGTCGGGCAGCAAACGGATCAAGAACTGCAACTGGTTGCCGCTGTTAGGGCGGTTGGCGAAGGAGTACGAGCGCTGGCCGAGGGTGCCGGGTATTTGCAGGCGGGCGTATTGGCCGGGCAGGAAATCCAGTTGCTGGCCATCGGCGCCGGCGTCCAGGTGCAGGATCGCGGTGTTGGGCGAAACCTGCTCCACCGCGCGCACGATGCCCTTGAGCCGGCCCGGCCCTGGGGCATTGCACAGGCTGGACGCGAAGTCGAAGTAGAACGCGGCGTCGGAGCTGACCCGGGTCTGGCAGGTGAGCATCTTGCGTTGGCGCAGGTCTTCGGCCGACAGCGCTTCGTCGTCGACATAGTCCTGGCTGTACTGGCCCGATTCGCAGCGCCCCTGGCAGGTGCCGCACACGCCCTCGCGGCAGTCCAGGGGGATGTTGATGCCGTTGCGCAACGCCGCATCGAGCAGGATTTCGTGGCTCTGTACCGGGAAGAACAGGGTTTTGCCGTCGGCAAAACTGAAGGCGACCTTGTGGCTCATGATCCAGACTTCCGCCAGTCAGAGGTGATAGAAATCGAGCACCGAATTGATGGTGTCGTTGAGCAGCAGCACGTGCTTGCGGGCGATCTTCCAGCTCTCGCCATCGGGCCGCAGGCGGTAGGTGGCGCGGCCGAAGAACTGCTCGGCGGTTTGCAGGCGGTAGTAGAGGGTGTGCCAGTTGACTTGCACCTCCAACTCATCGTCGGCCAGCGGCGCGATGCGCACGTTGCTGAGCAGGTGCAGGGTGCGTGGCATGGGCACGGTGGAGGCGGATTTGCCGGTGCGGATGCGGAACACCCGGTCTTCCAGGCCGCCCCGGTTGGGGTAGTAGATCAGCGACATGGCCCGTTTCGGGTCGCGGGTGTACTCGTGCTCCGAGTCCCATTGCGGCAGGTGGAATTCGCTGTCGTCGCTGAACATCGACAGGTAGGTGTCCCAGTCCTGGGCGTCGCAGGCCTCGGCGTTGCGGTACAGAAATTGTTCGACGCGGTATTGCAGTTGCGAATTCATGTTCACACCTCACGCAGTTTCAACGGTTGCTCTTGCTCGGCTTTGCGGGCCAGGCCTTCGAGCAAAAAGCGCTGCCAGTTGCCGTGTTGGTTGACGTAGAGGCCCTCGTGGGTGAACTCGGTGCCGGTCAATACCGGCGAGATGCCGATGGTTTCGCTGTTGGCCGTGGGGCCTTCGACCCATTTGCCCACGCCCCGGGAGATGTCGCTCCAGCGCTCCAGGCGTGCCTGGAAGCCGCGCTGGGCTTCGCGGAACTCCACCAGGTCATCGGGGGTGCCCATGCCGGAGACGTTGAAGAAGTCTTCGAACTGGCGGATGCGGTTTTCCCGGTCGGCATCCGACTCGCCCACCACGCCCAGGCAGAAGCTGTTGATCTCGGTCTTGTTCCAGGCAATCGGGCGGATGATGCGCAACTGCGAGCTGATCTGGTCGAGGAAGAACATGCTGGGGTAGATGTTCAGGTTGCGCAGGCGGTGCATCATCCACTGCGCCTTGCCCTGGCCGTACTCTTGGAGCAGGCGCGGCATGATGGTGGCGTAGCCGGGGCGCACGCTGGGGTTGGGCATGTCGCTGAACAGCACGCTGTGGCCGTTGTGGAAGGCGAACCAGCCGTCGTCGGTTTCCTTGTCGCCGGCGCCGAGCTTGCTGTAGTCCAGGGTGTCGGCGCTGGTCAGGCCTTTTTCGCTGTTGACCTGCTGGCGGTGCTGCACGGTGGCCACGTAGTTGTAGTGCACGGTGCTGACGTGATAACCGTCCAGGCCGTTTTCGTTTTGCAGCTTCCAGTTGCCGTCGTAGGTGTAGGCCGATTTGCCCGGCAGCACCTCCAGCTCACCGGTGGGTGATTGGGCGACCATCATGTCGAAGAACACTTTGGCGTCGCCCAAAAATTCCTGGAGGCTGTCCTGGCCGTCGACGTCGAGGCTGATGAACACAAAGCCCTTGTAGCTCTCGATGCGCGCTTTTTTCAGGCCACGGGTGGCCTTGTCGAACCCTTCGGGGTACTCGCCGGGGGCTTTGACCTTGACCAGGCGGCCGTCGCTTTTGTAGCACCAGGCGTGGAACGGGCAGGTGAAGGTGGACTGGTTGCCCTTGCCGACGCGGGTCAGGGTGGTGCCGCGGTGCTGGCAGGCGTTGATAAGGGCATTGAGCTGGCCCTCGCCGTCGCGGGTAATAATCATCGGCTGGCGCCCGGCGCGCATCGTCATGAAGTCATGCTTGTTGGCGATTTCGCTTTCGTGGCAGGCGTAGATCCAGTTCTTCTCGAAGATCAACTCCATTTCCAGATCAAACAAGTCCGGCTCGGTGAATATATCCCGGGCAATCCGGAAGACGCCGTCGGCGGGGCGAAAGTCCAGGCAGCCTTCAATAAAGTTTTTCCATTGTTCGACGCTTCTTGCACTGCTCATTAATCGATACCTCGTTGCATCGGGCTAATTCGTGCATTCAATAAATACGCTGTGCCTGCATTAAATAAGTTGCCGGGGGTTGGGTCTATCCGCTTTATCGGTGAACACAGGCCATAAAATTGGCCGCCCGGCGCGGCCCTGGCCGTGGGCGATAACGCCAAGTAACTGGATACGAGTCTCGAATTAACAGGCTAGAGAGTCTGGCGCCATTGGCGCTTAATCACTGGCGATGCGGGTTTGCCCGGTGGCCGGCCCGGCATCGACCCTAACGACTCATGCTTAAAAATTTAATAAAGAAACAACTGCCAACTATTGGGGCGGCTACTTTGGTCGCACCGCTACTTAATGTGCCCGCACATTAAAAGAGAGGGATAAGTTATGTTTCAAGCGAGTTGGTTTACCCGTGGTATGCAAACGGCCAGCCTGGCGGCATTAATCACCCCGATGCTGGCCCAGGCGGACTTCGTTGAAGACAGCCAGTTGGCCCTGGGGTTGCGTAACTTTTATATCGACCGCGACTTCAAGGGTGACAACCCGAAGAACTCCCGGGTCGGCAGTTGGACCCAGGGTTTTGACCTGCGCTTCAACTCCGGCTACACCGAAGGCACCCTGCAATTTGCCCTCGACGCCTCGATGCAATACGCCTACCGGCTCGACGGCGGTGGCGGCCGCGGCCCGGACAGCATCATCCCCTACAGCACCCGCCGCCAGGAGCAGGCCACCGACTACGGGCGCGGCGGCTACACGGCGAAAGTGCGCTATTCCAAAACCGAGCTCAAATACGGTGAACACCGGCCCACGCTGCCGGTGGCCTACACCGACGATTCGCGGCAATTGGTGACCACCTACCACGGCACGCTGATCGAATCCAAGGAAGTGGACAAACTCACCCTCACCGGTGGGCGCTTCACCGAAATCAGCGGCCGCGAATCCTCCAACAGCGAAAAAATGTACCTGTTCAACGGCCCCGATGTGCAGCGGCGCAGTGACGGCTTGAACTTCGGTGGCGCCAGTTACGCCTTCACGCCGGCCCTGACCGGCACCTACTTTTACGGGCAACTGGAAGACATCTACCGCCAGCATTACCTGGGCGCCACCTACCTGGCCGACCTGGGCAGTGGCTATGCGCTCAAGACCGACCTGCGCTATTTCAATAACAAGGAAGACGGCGATGCCCTTTATGGGCGCATCGACAACCGCTCCTACGGCGCCATGACCACCCTGCGCAAGGGCGCCCACGCCTTTGGCCTGGGCTACCAGCGCATGCTCGGCGACAGCACGTTCCCCACCCTCAATGGCTACGCCCCGCAGCCGTACCTGGTGAACTGGTCGGCGGTTGCCTTCGTCAAGCCCAACGAAAAATCCTGGCAGGCGCGCTATGACTACGACTTCGCCGGCCTCGGCCTGCCGGGCCTGCGCCTGATGACGCGGTACATGCGTGGCAGCGATATCGACCGCGGCGCCCTGAGCGACAACAGCGAGTCGGAGCGCAATATCTACCTCTCCTACGTGGTCCAGGAGGGGCCGCTGAAGAACCTCGGCGTAGAGCTGCGCAACATCAACGTCAAGTTCCGCCACGGCAATGACTTCGACGAAAACCGCCTGATTACCACCTACACCTGGAAATTCTGGTAAACCGGTGCCGCCGGCCGGTGGGGTAACACCCGCCGGCCGATCTGGGCAGGTAATACCCAACCCCGCCGCTGGGGGATACCTGCCCGGCGCACCGGCGGCTCATCTGTGTGCATTTTTGCAGCGCCACTGTGTGGTTTGGGGCGCGTGGGGAAGCGGGAATTCCTGGCGTTGTGCTATCGCTGGCCGATTAGTCGCTGAATGATATCCGCATATTTCGCAAGGGCCCCGCGGCGCCCCACGCGGCATGAAGATTGCTGTTTGACCGTAAGACGTGCCGTCAGAGCGCGTACAAAAAAACAGCAAACAGCCGTGGGTGCCCCGTGATGAGTACAAGCCTTGATGTGCATGTTCGAGACATTCGTATAGAGCGCTATGACCTCAATGGCGCGCGACAGTGGATGGCCGGGATCTGCGGGCCGCACCTGCTCAAGACCCAGTACCCCAACCGCATCCAGTTCCATCACAGCGCCAATGTACTCAAGTCGATGTCCACCACCCTGGGGGTGATCGAGTACGGCACGGACGTGACGGTGGGCATCGAAGACGTCGAACACCTCAACAGCTACAGCCTCAGCCTGCCCCTGGTGGGCGAGCAGCACCTGAGCAAGGACGGCTGCCAGGTGACCTCCGACCGCGACAGCGCGATCATCGTCTCGCCCCACGAAAACCAGGAACTGACCATCAATGGCGACTGCCGCAAGGTGCAGGTGGTCATCACCCGCGCGGCCATGCGCAAATCCCTGGAAGACATGCTGCAACGGCCCCTGGAAACGCCCCTGCGGTTCGAGCCGGTGATGGACGCGGTCAACGGCGCGTCTGCGTCCTGGTGGCGCATGGCGCGCTATTTCATCGGCGAACTGGAGCGCAGCCGCGAGCTGTACGACCAGACCTTTTTCACCCGTGATATCGAAGGTTCGCTTATCAAGGGCTTGATCCTCGCCCAGCCCAACAACTACTCCGACGAATTGCGCGACGTGCTCGGCGTGAAGCTGCCGCACTACCTGATCCGCGCCAAGCAGTACATCCACGATAACGCCCGCGAGGTGCTGCACCTGGAGGACATCGAGGCGATCTCCGGGGTGTCGCGGTTCAAGCTGTTCGAAGGTTTCAAGAAGTACTTCGGCATGTCGCCCATGGCCTACCTGAAAAAGTACCGCCTCGACGCCGTGCGCCAGGAAATCCTCGAAGACAACTCGGCGCGCAATATTTCGGTGATCGCCATGGGCTGGGGCTTCAACCACCTGGGCCGTTTCTCCAGCGAGTACCGCAAGTTGTTCGACGAGACGCCCAGCAGCACCCTGCAACGCAACGAAGCCCGCCGTAACCGGTCGCTTTGAGCCATGGCCGGGTTAGCGGGGGCGGGGCTCGACCTGTCGCGGCTGTGCCAGACGCCGGTGTTCACCAGCCAATCGCGCCAGGAAAGCCATCGGCTGCTGGCCCGTGAGTTGGTCGAGCACGACCTGAGTTGGCGCGCAGGCACGGTCGATACGGCGTTCTTTCGCGCGCAAGTGGGGCGCTGCCAACTGTTTGTGTTGCGTTATGGCGCGGAGGTTGAGGTGCGGCCCCGGCCGTTCACCGATTTCGTGCTGATGCAAATGCCCCTGCGCGGGCGCGCCAGTATCGAATGCGACGGCTTGGCCCTGGAGCTGGAAGCGGGGCAGGTGGCGGTGCTCTCGCCCAACCGCCAGGCGCGGCTGGTATGGCACCGCGGTTGCGAACAGCTATTGCTCAAGGTGCCGCGCGCGTTGTTGCGCCTGATGCAGGAACGGCTGGTGGACGAAGGTGGGCTGGCCGCCGATTTCAGCCTGCCGCCAGCCTACCGCCTCGACACCGGCCAGGCCCGTGGCTGGCTACGTTTGGTGGATGACCTGCTGGAACAACTGGGGGCCAGCGCCGGCGAACCGGCCCATGGCCACTGGCTGCGGCACCTGGAAGAAAGCCTGCCGCTGTTTTTGCTCACCCACCCGCCGAAAGTCGAAGGTTTGGCCTTGGCCGAGTCCCCGGCCCAGCGCCAGGCGTTGCGCCAGTTGCACAAGATCGAAGGCTTGATGCGCAGCCGCCTGGGGGAAGCGCTGTCCCTCACCGAACTGGCGGCCACGGCGGGGATGAGCGTGCGCAGCCTCAACACCCTGTGCCAGCGCTGCTACGGGCAAACCCCCATGGAGCGCCTGCGCAACCTGCGGCTCGAAGCCGTGCGCGAGCGCTTGCGCGATGGCCGCGAGCTGAGCATCACCGAAGTCGCCCTGGAACACGGCTTCGCCCACCTCGGCCGCTTCGCCCGCTACTACCGCGAACGCTTCGGCGAGCTGCCGCACCAGACCATTGCCCGGTAAGTGACCGGGGGCGCGGTGGCCTGGCCGCACATTGCGCTATCACCCTCACTGAATTGTGGGAGCAACGGTCTTACACCGATCATTCGTCACCGCTACTCAGTGCCGCCCATCGCGAGCAGGCTCGCTCCGACAGAGGAAAAATTAAGATCCCAGCCACAGCACCGTTCCATTGTGGGAGCGGGCCTGCCCGCGATGGCGGCCTATCAGCCGCAGCAAATGTATTGCCGCTACTGGACCCATCGCGGGCAGGCCCGCTCCCACAGCGTTTGCCAGCCTTTACGGGGAAGGCTGGCGCTAGCGTTCGGCGCTGTCCGCCCATTTGCCCATCAGGGTGTTGGAGGGCAGTTGTTCGTCGAGCAGTTTCCTCGCCGTTTCTACCCCGGCCACCGGCAGGCCGGTGGGGTCGAGGAGGCCGATTTGCACGAGGACGCTGGCCTGGTCCCAGTAGATGTGCTCATGGCACAGCTTGTCGCCGCGGAACTTGATGACCCCCAGCATGGGGATTTCCACGTATTTGCCGGTGGGGGCGACGTTGGGCAGCATCCAGTCGATTTCGCTGGTGTGGGTAAAGCACATGACGAATTCATCGACTATCTGCGTGGCCCCCACGGTGCGGGAGATGGGCACCAGTTTCATGTCCGGCGGGTTGGCGTGGACAAAATGGTTCTGATAGAAGCGGCTCAGTTCGCGGTAGCCCACGCCCCCGGTCATGGTGGGAATGTGGTTGACGTAGGGCTCGGCGACCATGGTCGCCATGGTCGCCGGAACATCGCGCACGGCGAATTCAAACTCGATGTGTTTTTCCCACAGTGCGGACAGGTTGTAGTGCGGGCCGATGGCCTGCCTCAGCGCGGCGATGCTGCGTTGGTGCGCCATCAGGGCGGCGGGTTTGTTGTAATGCATGCCGCCGTGGCGGGCGAAGGCGTGGTCCACCTCGGGGTAGGTGTAGATCTCGACGTTGGGCCGCGTGCCCAGGCGTTGGCTGATGAGGGCGCGGGCATTGGCGTCGCAGTAGCCGTCCTGTTCGGCGAAGTGCAGCACCAGGTGGCCCTTGATGCCCTCGGCTTCGTCCAGCAGGTGCTCGATGCCCATGCCGTAGTAGCCCACCGCGCAGGCCACGTCGGTGCGGGTCGCGGTCAGGTAGGCGAGCTTGCCGCCCATGCAGAAACCCACGTAGCCCAGGCCGCTGGCTTCGACCTCGGGCAGCTCACGCAGGGCTTTGAAACTGGCGTCGATGTCCTCGACGGCCTTGTCTATGTCCAGGCGCTGGAACAGGTCGATGGCGCGGGCGAAGTCGGCTTCGGTGTAGCCCAGGTCCACCCCGGGTTCCAGGCGCCAGAACAGGTCTGGCACCAAGGCGACGTAGCCTTCTTCGGCGTAGAGGTCGGCCACTTCGCGCATGTTGGCATTGATGCCGAAAATCTCCTGGCCGATCACCACCCCCGGCCCCTTGCCGCTGGCGGGGAGCGCCAGGTAACCGCTGAAACTGCCGCTGCCGTCGCTGGCCTGTACCTTCATCATCTTGCCCATGGTGTTACCTCGTTTTCGACTCATCAGGTGTTGTTGTTTTGGTTGCCTACTGGTCACGCAAACGCTCGAACCAGGTGCGTGGCGACAGGCCCTGGTCGGGGCCGAGGATCGAGAAACCGCCGTCCACCGGGATATCGACGCCGGTGATCCAGGACGCACCCTGGCTGCACAGGAAGGCCACTACCTGGCCGATTTCCTCGCCGCGGCCCACGCGCCCGAGCGGGTGAAAGGTAGCACCGATCCGGTCGGCCACGGCCACATCGCCGCCACTGAGGCTGGCCACCGAGGGCGACCAGGTCCAGGCCGGCGAGACGCTGATGACCCGGATCGCCGCCGGCGCCAGGCTCACCGCGAGGTTGCGGGTCAGTTGCAGAAGCCCGGCCTTGGACGCCGGGTACAGGGCGCGGCCAGCGGCGCCGAACTTGCCGCCGGTGCTGCCGATGTTGATGACCGTGCCGCCGCCCGTCATGTGGGGCGCGGCTTTTTGCACGAAGATCGCCGCCGACACCAGGTTGACGTTGAGGGTCTTGAGCCATTGCGCACGGTCGGACAGCAGCCCCTGGTCGTCATACACGCAGGCGTTGTTGACCAGGATGTCGAGGCGGCCGAACGCGGCCAGGGTGGCGGCGATGCAGGCATCGATATCGTCGTCGCGCTCGACGTCGCAGGCTGCAAAACGGCAGCGTTCACCCAATGCCTCCGCCAGGGCCGCGCCCGTGTCGCGGTTGCGCCCCACCAAGGTGACGCTGGCGCCGGCACGCAGCAGTTGGCGGGCAATGTCGGTGCCCAGGCCCTGGGTGCTGCCGGTGACGATCGCCACCTGGCCTTGCAGGTCGGCAGTCGGCAGGGGCTTCATGGCCGATCCCCCAGGGTGCTGGCGACATCGCTGAGGGTGGCGATCAGGCTCATGCTCTGCAGCGCTGCGCGGTGGGTTTCAGGGTTGGCGGCGGCGCAGGCATCGGCCAGGACCGTGACCTCGAAACCGCAATCGACGGCATGGCGCACGGTGCTTTCCACCACCGAATGGGTGGCTACGCCCGCCACCAGCAATTGGCGTGCGTCGAGCTGGCGCAGCAGGGTGTCCAGGGGCGTGCCGTAGAAGGCGTTGATGCGGGTGTGGGTGACGACAAACTCGGTGGCGCTGGCCAAGGGTTGCAGGGCGTCGTGGAACTGCGCGCCCCAGGTGCCTTCGCGCACCGCACCGCTGGCCGCCACGGCGCGCAGGATCGGCGCGTTCTGCACCAGGTCGGCGTAGTCCGGGCGATAGGCCACGCGCACATGAATGATCGGCCAGCCCCGGGTGCGGGCGCCGTGTTGCAGGCGCATGGCCGCGTCCAGCACGGTGGCACGGGCCGGGTCGTCGGCGGCCAGGCCGACGCGGATGCGCCCGTCAGGGTGCAGCACGTCGTTCTGGTAGTGCAGGGCAAGAACGGTCGGGCGCCCCATCAGACAAATACCTCCAGGTTGGAGAACACGTCGTTGCAGTTGATGAGGTCGACGCGCTTGAGCTGGATCTTCCAGCCGCCCCCCTCCTGGCTGGCCAGTTTGTAGGTATAGCGCCCGGCCAATTGGCGTTGCACCAGGCGCCATTCGCTGACCTGGAAGGTGGCGCTCACCACCAGCAGGCCCTGGCGGTCGAGGCCTTCGACCATCACGTTGCCCACCAGGTGGGCGGTGCGGGTGGGCGGTTGTTGCGACCAGTTGCGCGGGTTTTCCACGCGGCGGATGCGCACCTCGCGCAGCATGCGGTTTTCCCAGAACAGCGAAATATGCTCGAACGGGTTGGCCTGGCCGTGCTGCTGCGGCGCCCAGTACATGCCGCTGTCGGTGAACAAGCGGTCCCATTCCCAGAAGCGCCGCTCGTCCAGCAGGCGCGCTTCGCGGTAGAGGAACTGTTCCAGCTCACGCAGGGTGTCGCCGGGCACGTGGGCCGGGGCCAGGTTGTCCGTGGCGACGTCGAAGGTGCGATCAAACAGCATGGGTGCTCTCCTTGGCGATCAGGGTGGCGGTCATGTAGTGCTTCCACGCAGCAAACTGGTTGCGCATGGGCAGCTCGCTGGTGCCGTTGGTGGAGATTGCGCCGTCGGGCAGCCCCTGGTCGGTGCCGGCATAACGATGCTGGCTGATCCATTCGCCGCCGCGGGTCATGTTGCCTTCCTGGCAACGGGCGTAGACCTCCACGTCATCGGGCATGACGTTGGAGGAGGGTGAGTTGATGACGTTGGCGTAGGTCAGCGCCCGGTCGAACACCGCATCCGGCGCGCCTTTGCAGCGGAACGTCTGGATTTCCACCAGGGTTTGGTCCACGGCCATCGGGCGGATGATCCGAAACTGCATGAACACGGTATGGGGCGAGCCGCTGCCGTAGATCACCGTGTTGTGGCGGTTCATGCCCAGGATGGCGCGGGCGCGTTCTTCGCCATAGGCCGCGCTCAGGCACTCGAAGTGGGCCTTGGACACCTCGTCGCGCTCGGCGGCGGCTGGGTCGAAGATCGCTTCCATGTAGCCATGGCCGTTGTGGTAAGCGCGCAGTTCGAGTTTTTCCCAGAAGTCGTAGGGCTCGCCGTTGCCGTCCATGATGAGCAGCTCGAACGGCATCTCGCCCAGGCTCTGCGCCTCGCTGCGGGCCGCGTCCACCGAGGATTCGTGGGTGACGCGGGCGTGCATGGTGTCGTGCAGGTTCTCGTAGAAGACCTTCCAGTTGGAGCGCTGCACCACCCGGAAAATGCCGCCGGCCACTTCCACTTCACCCACCGGCGAGCGGTCGCAGAGGTTGTCGATGGAGGTGATGACGCCGCCGAGAAAGCCCTTGAGGTCCGGCCCATGGGGGCTTTGGCTGGCGAACACGAAGCCGCGATAGCTGTCGACCCGTGCCAGGCCCACCATGGAGAAATCCGGGTGGCTGGGGTTGAAGCAGGTGCCCTCGAAGGCGTTTTTCAGCGGTGCCGAGAGGTGCTGGCCGTCGAGCTTGAAGGTCCAGGCGTGGTACGGGCAGCGGAAGAACTTGCCGACGTTGCCGTCGCCTTCGGCTACCAGCTTGGCGCCCTTGTGCGGGCAGCGGTTGTACAGCACGTTGACGCGTTTGTCGGCGCCACGCACCAGGATCACGTCCTGATCGCCGATGCGGGTGGTGTGGTAGTCGCCGGGGTTTTTCACCTGGCTCTCGTGACCCACGTAGATCCAGGCCTGGCCGTAGATACGCTGCATTTCCAGGGCAAACAACTGAGGGTCGGTGTAGACGCTTTTGTGCACGCTGTCATCGCGCACCAGGGCGGCGATCTGTTCGTTCGTGGGAATCATGGTGTCTCCTTTTAACCAGCCATAAACAGGCGCGTGGGGTGGCCACGCACTTACAAGTCGAGCACCAGCCGAGCGCTGGAGGCGCGCGAGACACAGGTGCAGAAACGGCCGTCGCTGCGCTCGCGCGCTGACAGGCAGATGTCGCGGTGCTCGGCGCTGCCTTCGAGCACCTGGGCCACGCAGACCCCGCAGTCGCCACGGCGGCAATCGAACAGCGGGTCCAAGTCGGCGTCGAGCATGGCCTCCAGCACACTCTTGCCCGCAGGCACCTGGAGGGTGATGCCGCTGCTGCGCAGTTCCACTTCAAACCCGGTATCGCCCGTGGCGTCGAGGCTGCCGGTGAACAATTCGCTGTGTACGTGGCTGTCGTCCCAGCCCAACTCACGGGCGCTGTGCAGCACGCTGGCGATCAGGGCTTTGGGCCCGCACACATAGAGCTGGCGGCCGTTATGGGGGGTGGCCAGTAGGCTGGCCAGGGGCAGGCGCCGCGCCGGGTCGCCGCCGCTGATCCAGCAGTGGGCGCTGCCCAGGGCCCGGACTTCTTCTAGGTACGCCATGCCCTGGGCCTCGCGCCCGGCGTAGTGCAGGGTGAAGGGCTGCTGGCCGGCGGCAAGCGCACGGGCCATGCCCAGCATCGGGGTGATGCCAATGCCGCCGGCGATCAACAGGTAGTCGCTGGCCTGCGTCACCAAGGGGAAATGATTCTTCGGTGCCCGCACCTGTAGCGGCTGGCCGACCTGCAATTGGTGGATCCAGCGCGAACCGCCGCTGCTCTGTTCTTCCAGTTGCACGGCGATCTCGTAGTGGGCGCGGCCCGGCAGGTTGACCAGGGAATAGGCGCGCCATTGAGGCTTGCTGCCCGCAACCTGGATCTCGATGTGCGCCCCTGGAGTGAAGCCGGGCAGGGGCTGCTGGGCATCTGCCACCAGGATCAGGCGGCGAATGCGCGGGGTGAGCGGGTCGATTCGTTCGATACGCAAGGACAGGCTGGGCATGCACGATTCCTGAAACGGGGCGAGCAGGGCCCGCCGTTGAAGTCGCCCTCACTGTAGGCACGGCGCGCGGGGCGAAAAAGCCGATATCGGCAAGTCGTTAGCCGCTTTTTGCGTAAATGCGCGCCAGGGCTGGGGGCACTCATCACTGTGGGAGCTGGCCCAGGTGCCCATAGGGGGGAGGTATTGGCGGGCGGCTATGCACCGGCTAAAGTCGGCATTTTTTTGACGGAGGAACGAACATGCAGGCATTCAACAGTGGCTGGGGACAATGGCGGCTGGGGGCCGCTGCCGGGCTTCTGCTCGTTATGGGCGCCGCCCAGGCCGAGGTGGCGCCGCCGGTGCGCGCCGAGATCACAGGCTTGCTGGACTTTGTCGAGCACAGCGGCTGCCAGTTCGTGCGCAACGGCACCGCCTACCCGGCCCCGCAGGCGCGCGAGCATTTGCAGAAAAAACTGACCTACCTGGAAGGCAAGAAACGGATCAACAGCGCCGAGGATTTTATTGAACTGGCCGCCACCCAAAGCAGCATGAGCGGCAAGCCTTACCAAGTGCGTTGCCCAACGGGCTCGCAACCAGCGGGCACCTGGTTGAACACCGAGTTGCACAGGCAACGCGCTCAGTAGCCAGCGGGTTGACCCGCGCTCGGCTGCGCAGTGGCCGGAAAGGGTGCAGGGCGCAACACCTAGTGGGGCGGCTGCGTACCCCCGCGCGGGAGAGCCCGCTTGCTACCAGCAGCCTTTACCCAACACCTACGCACGCTGGGTATTTACAGGTCCCTTGCTAACCGCCGAGGCCTGGGCACTTAGGCGGGGAAGTGCTGGCGGTTACAACACCTAACTAACAGGCCGTGTAGGGCGTTTCTCTAATTCATGTAGGCCTCATATTTAAACGCTCCACCCCCCCTCAATCCTCCCCCGCAACTAGGCACAATGCCGCCGCGCCCCGCTGCCTGGCGCGCTTCACATCCCAACGCTGTTAGCCTCTTTGGCGGGTTATGGCCGACTGGCTGAACTGCGAATTTCGCAACCTTATGCCTGGTTTGGATTTCACGCCCATGAACCCCACTGCCCCGATCATCAGCGATCAAACACGCCTGTATTCCCTGCAAACGCCCACGTCCATGGCCCCGTTGCACGTTGAGCGCTGGGCCGGCCGCGAGGCGCTTTCCGAGCTGTACCGCTGGGACGTGCTGGCCCTGAGCGCCGACCATCGCCTACCCCTCGAGGCGATGCTCGGTGCGCCCATTACCTTGCTCACGGCCCTGGCCGATGGCAGCCACAGCCGACGCAGCGGTTTGCTCAGCCGTGTCGCCCGCCTGGGCAGCGACGGCTCCCTGACCCGCTACCACCTGACCCTGGTGCCCTGGCTCTGGGTGTTGAGCCAGAGCTTTCGCTCCCGGGTGTTCCAAGACAGCACCGTGCAGCAGATCGTCAGCCAGGTCTTCGCCGGTTACGAGGCCTACGCCCGTTGGCGTTTCACCCGCGACGCCGACCAGTTACTGAGCCACGTGCGCCCGCGCAGTTACTGCGCGCAGTACCGCGAAACCGATTTCGACTTTGTGCAGCGGCTACTGGCCGAAGAGGGCCTGGGCTATTGCTTTGTCGAGGACCCACAAGCACCGGCCGGCCACTGCCTGGTCATCTTTGGCCAGAGCCCCGGGCTGCCTGAAGACCTCACCTCGGCCAGCGCCACCGGCCTGCGCTACCAGCGCACCGACGCGGTGGAGGAGCAAGACACCGTGCAGTTCATGGGCCAGCTCCATCGCCTGAGCCACCGGCGCATCACCCTGCTGAGCAGCGACTACAAAACCCGCCAGGCCATCAGCGCCTCGCGCCCCGTCGGCCCCGAGCGCGAGGGCCTGGAAAGCTACGACCCGGTGGGCGATTACGCCTTTGCCACCCTGAGCGAGGCCGAGCATTACGTGCGTTTGCACAGCGAGGCCCTGCAGGTCGATAAGTCCTTCTGGCACGGCCGCGCCAACGTACGCAGTGCCCGCGCCGGAACACGCTTTGAGCTGTTGCACGCGCCCTGGGTCCACACGGCGCACCTGCGCGGGCAGGACCACTTCCTCTTCACCCAGGTGCACAGTTACGGCATCAACAACCTGGAAAGCGGCGCAGCGCTGTTGGATGCCGACCTAATAACCCGCCTGCAACTCGACCACCTCGACCCCCAGGTGCTGGCCGAAGCCCAGCGCAGCGGCTTTGCCCAGCAGTTCAACGCCGTGGGGCACAACCAACCGTGGCGCCCGACCCTGGCCGATGGCACCGGCCAGCGCCTCAACCCGGTGGCCACCGCCCACGGCCCACAAACGGCCATCGTCGTCGGCGCCGACGGGCAAACCACGGCGGGCAGCGGCAGCCCCTTGCACTGCGATGCCATGGGCCGGGTGCGCGTGCGCTTCCATTGGCAAGCCGAAGACGACCGTGGCGCCTGCTGGGTGCGGGTCGGCCAAGCCTTGGCGGGCCAGGGATTCGGCGCGCAGTTCTTGCCCCGTATCGGCCAGGAAGTGCTGGTGCACTTCATCAATGGCGACATCGACCGGCCGATCATTTTCAAGGCCCTGTACAACGGCCGCGGTGAGGGCGGCGTGGCCCCCACACCGGGCGGCGCCCCCGGGCAAAGCAACCTGGCGGTGTATGCCAAAGCCAACGACCAACGCCCCAGCGCCGAAGCCAACCTCGCCGGGGGCAACAGCCCGGCGTGGCACGGTGGCGGCGGCGGTGAAACACAGCACCGCAACGCGGCGGCGCTGTCGGGCTTCAAGACCCAAGGCTTCGATGGCCAAGGCCATAACCAACTGGTCTTCGACGACAGCGACCAACAAGGCCGCATCCAGATGGCCACCACCCAAGCCCACAGCCAACTCAACCTCGGCCACCTGATCCACCAGGCCGGCAACTACCGGGGCAGTTTTCGCGGGCAGGGGTTTGAACTGCGCACCGACGCCTACGGTGCGGTGCGCGCCGCCAAAGGCTTGCTGCTCAGCACCTACGCCATCGAGCCGCACACCCCGGCAGGCGATGCCAGCGCCGCGCAAGCGCTGCTGCAACAACAACGCGACCTCGCCGCACGCTTCGACCTGGCCGCGCAGATCCACCACACCGTGCCCCTGGCCAGCCACCGCGGCGTACACCAGGCCCAACTCAGCGCGCTGATCGCCGATCAAGCACCGCTCCAGGCCCTGCACACCAGCCTCAGCACCACCGTCACCGGCGAGCAACTCGCCCAGGCCAGCGCCGACGCCTTAAAGCGCGACAGCCACCACCCCATCCCCCACAGCGCCGACCCCTTGCTCACCCTCAGCGCCCGCGACAGCATCGCCAAAATCGCCGGCCAATCACTGCAATGGACCGCCGCGCAAACCCTCACCCTGGGCAGCGGCGCCGACACCCACCTGGCCACCGGCCAGACCCTGCGCCTGCACAGCGGCCAAGCCATCGGCGCCCTGGCCGGCGCGCAACAGGCCGACGGCATCGGCCTGGCCCTGATCGCCAGCGCCGGGGCGGTGGACATCCAGGCACAACAGAGCGACATCCACCTCAGCGCCCAAGACGACCTGAAGATCATCTCGATCGAGGCAGCGGCACAAATGGCCGCGGGCACCACCCTGCACCTGGCCGTGGAGGGCGGCGCCAGCCTGACCCTGGAAGGCGGCAACATCACCTTCGCCTGCCCGGGCAGCATCAAGGTGTATGCCGGCAAACGCCAGTTCAGCGGCCCCAGCCGTTCCCAGTTTGGCTTGCCCCTGTTTCCACAATCGGTGTGTGTGGCGTGCCTGTTAAAAGCGGCGCGCAACGGCGCCCCCTATGCGCAGTTGCAGTAATGACCCCGGCCTTTGCTTATGACCCCGCGGCGGACGGCGCCGGCAGCGACCTGTTGAACTGGATGCAAGCGCAACCCCAAGCGCCTTATTGGGCGTTGGTGGATGTGGCGTTACTGGGCGCGGCACCCTTCAAGGCTGCGGCGCGCCGCCATCACTGGGCACCCGTCAATGCCCTGGCGAACACGCCCCTGCAAGCGTTCGGTGAGGTGGCCCCGCATCTGATTGCCCTGGGCGACACCCCTCAAGAACGCCAGGCACAAATCGCGCAATTACTGACACTCACCGCAGGCACACCCGCCCTCAGCTTCTTGCGCAGCGCCTACCCCGCACAAGCCCTGCAACTGCTATTCGGGTACTTGGCCAAGGCCCAGGTTCAGGGCCGGGCAAGGGCCGTGCATCTGCGCTTTGCCGACAGCCGTATCCTGCCGGGCCTGCTGCAAACCCTTGCCCCCAGCCAACAACGGCGCGTAGCCGACATCGTTCAGGACTGGCGAGGCTGTGATCGATACGGCCACGTTCAGGGCTGGCTTGCCCTGCACGAGGCAGTACCAGCCGCGCAGATAGACACCGCCCCCCACCTGCACCTGTGCCCGGAACAACTGGCTGCGCTGCTGACACAGGCAGAAGCCGACGCGGTGTTTTACCAATTAACGCAGCAGCATCCAGAACTGCTCCCCCAACAACAACGCGCAGCCTTCCATCAGCGCCTCGCTACTTGCCTCTCAACGGCCAGTGAAATGAACCTGTCCACCGAACAAGACCGCTGGCTGTTTGTGCTGCTGAGTTTGAACTACGGCAATGAGTTCTATCGCTGCCCAGCACTTGCCCCAACCTGGGATGTTATTGGCGAACAAGGCGCGAGTTTGCAAGAGCAAACACAAGGGTGGAGCACTGAAACGTTGCAGGCATTGATGGACTTCAAGGCCTCGCCAACTGTGCCTGATGGGCCAACCCCCCTTTAATTGGAGGCCTGCAAATGAGCAGATTTGAATTTGGCGCGTACCGCCGGATCCGACGGTACAGCGCATTAATAGTGGTCGCCTTACTGGTGGGTTGTAATGGGGAAGAACCGGACAAAGGCCCCGCGTCCGCGAGTATCAGTGGTTACAACCACACCGAAGATTATATTCATCGATTCTTTATTGATGGGTCGTGGGGGGGGGAACGTTTTTGCCTATAGCGGAGGAGGAAAGTTTGTATGCTGTATCAACTATCCTCGTGAATGGCGGCCTGGCCTCACAGCCACTGTCCGTTGGAGTACCTCAAGTTCCATTCCGGATGGCCCTCCCGGTGTCACCTGGCATGATTTGGTAGTGCCGATTGAGTATTACGATAAGTTGGGCTCCCGTTTAAATGTGCACTTTTTGCCAGATCACACAGTTCGGTTGTTGATCTGGAACGGTTCAGCCGACTCCAAGGGCTATCGCGGGCCGGCTGCTCCGATCAAACCTGCTGACTGGCCTTACTGACAATAATTACTTAGGAATTAACTCCATGAATGCGTTTCAAATTGGCAGGCAATACCTGCGTCAACTATTAAGTTTACTCGTGCTAGCGGTATTGCTTGTTGGCTGTAAGGCGGAAGAGCCGGATAAAGGCCCTGCGACTGCCAGTATCAGTGCCTATAACCACACCGCTGACTATATTCATGAGTTCTATATAGATGGTGCTTGGGGAGGGAACTCGCGTGCTTATAGCGGTGGGGGAGGTTTTGTATGTTGCATTAGCTATCCTCGCGAATGGCGCCCTGACTTAACCGCTACTGTTCGGTGGAGTACCTCAAGTTCAATACCAAAAACCTTTTCTGGCGAAACGTGGCATGAATTGGTAGTGCCGATTGAGTACTACGATAAGTTGGGTTCACTGAATGTGCACTTTTTACCAAATCACCAAGTGCGACTACTGATCTGGAACGGTTCAGCCGGTTCCAAAGGTTATCGCGGCCCAGATGCGCCGGAAAAACCTGCTGACTGGCCTTACTGACAATAATCACTTAGGAATTAACTCCATGAATGCGTTTCAAATTGGCAGGCAATACCTGCGTCAACTATTAAGTTCGCTAGTGCTGGCCGTATTGCTTGTTGGCTGTAAGGCGGAAGAGCCGGACAAAGGCCCTGCGACTGCCAGTATCAGTGCCTATAACCACACGGCGGACTACATTCATCAGTTTTATATCGACGGCACTTGGGGAGGAAACGCACGTGCTTATGGCGGGGGGGGAGGTTTTGTATGTTGCATTAGCTATCCTCGCGAATGGCGCCCTGACTTAACCGCTACTGTGCGGTGGAGTACTTCAGCTTCAAAGCCCAACCCCTATACGGGAACTACCTGGCACGAAAAAGTAGTGCCGATTGAGTATTACGACAAATTGGGCTCGTTGAATGTACATTTCTTACCCAATAACCAAGTAAGGCTACTGATCTGGAACGGATCGGCCGGCTCCAAGGGGTATAGAGGGCCAGATGCTCCGGAAAAACCTGCTGGCTGGCCAAAGACTCTTTATCTGGAGGATCTGAAATGACTGAATTTCAACCTGGTTGGTACAAGGTCCGACGCAAGCTGGATAACTCCCTGGACTGTCGCTACTTCGATACACCGCATACCTACAGCGCTTATTGCTGGCTAGAGCCCAATGGCAATCAACGGCTGTGGTGGGATGCCCGGCAGCACCCACCGGCCCGTGCCATGGCGTGGCAGCCACGTTTCCAACGGGTTGCCGACCCACTGTCGATTGCCTCCTGGGATGCCTATGCCTGCACCCTGGGCAACTCACAGATGGAGCCGCCGATTCCTATCTAAGCCAGTCGGCTGGTCAGCGTTGGTTATTAAAGAGGGTGAGGAATGAACCTATTTAAAATCTGCAGTTTTAAGGTTTTTGGTGCTGTGTTGCTATTTGTCGTACTAGTGGGTTGCAATGGTGAAGAGCAAGATAATGGGCCTGCTACAGCCAGTATCATTGGTTATAACAATACAGAGCATTATATACATCGTTTTTTTGTCGATGAGTCCTGGGGTGGGAATGTTCGTGCTTACAGCGGTGGAGGTGGGGTTGTTTGTTGCATAAGTTACCCCCGTGAATGGAGTTCGGATCTTGCTGCAGTTGTACGTTGGAGTACCTCAAGTTCTATTCCGGATGGCCCTCGCGGTGTTACCTGGCATGAAAAGATAGTGCCAATTGAAAGTTACGATCAGTTAGGGAATTTAAATGTTCACTTTCTGCCTGGCAATCAGGTTCGTCTGATTATCTCGCCGGGGTCTCCCGGATTTCCTGGCTATCGCGGGCCGGACGCGCCCGTTAAGCCAATCGACTGGCCTTACTGAAAATTCTAAGGAGTACCTCTAATGACCGAATTTCAAACCGGTTGGTACAGGGTGGCGCGCAAACTGGATGACACTCTTGACTGTCGTTACTTCGATACCCCACAAACCTATAGTGCCCATTGCTGGTTGGAGCCCAACGGTAGATTGCGGTTGTGGTGGGATGCCCGCAAACACCCTCCGGTGCGGGCCATGATGTGGGAGCCACATTTTCAACGCCTCGCCGATCCGCCCTCGATCGCTAATTGGGACGCTTATGCCTGTACCTTGGGCAACTCGCAGATGGAACTACCGATTCCTATCGCTCGGTTGGGGCGTGAACGCACCCCCATGGAAGAAGTGACGCGAGGTATGAAGGCCGATTTCAGCGGAATGGACTGTGTGCAGGAAATCCATGTCGGGGTGTTTTTTGATGGCACCAATAACAACATGGAACGGGACAAGCCCCACAGTCATTCAAATATAGTTAGCTTGTACGATGCTCATATCAAGGATCAAGAAACCCATTTTGCCTACTATTTGCCCGGGGTAGGCACTCCCTTCAGGGAAGTGGGCGAGATGACTGAGTCCAGTACTGGCAAAAGTTTTGCCTCGGGTGGTGAAGCGCGAATTCATTGGGCCATGCTTCAGGTCTATAACGCTGTTCACCGAGTTTTTCACGGGGGCAATATGCTCGATGCACATGAGATGAAGATCCTGGTCACTAAAGTCCTCAGTACTCACTTTCGTCACGCCACCGAAGAGAAGGAACTACGACGCCTCTTTTACGGTATCAACAGACGGTTGATAAACGCCGTGCAATACGAGCGCCCGCGTATTACCCAAATGCACCTGTCGGTATTTGGCTTCTCCCGTGGCGCCGCCGAGGCGCGGGTGTTTTGCAATTGGGTGCAAAGGTTCTGCGAAGGAGTGATTGGCGGAGCCAAGGTGAACCTGCGTTTTCTTGGCCTGTTCGATACCGTGGCTTCCGTGGGCCTGGCGGACTCTTCACCGGTGGGGCGCGGGTTTCTCCATTGGGCCCATAACAACCTGGCCATCGAGGGCGTCGAGAAAACCGTGCACTACGTGGCCGGCCATGAAATCCGCCGCTCGTTCCCGCTGTCCACCGTGCGCGATGGCGGCCGTTGGCCGGCCAATACCCGCGAGTTCGTCTACCCCGGCACCCACTCGGATATCGGCGGCGGCTATGGCCCTGGCGAGCAGGGCAAATCCCTGGGCGGGCGCAGCAGCCTGCTGTCGCAGATCACCTTGAATGATATGTACGAGGAAGCTCTCACCGCGGGTGTCAGGCTTATCCCTCGCCTGAAGATGGAAAATGAAACCAAAGACGACTTCGCCATTGACCCCGCCCTGCACGCCGCGTTCATGGCCTACACCGACTGGACGCTGCAAGCCAACGAGCAACAGGAAAACCTCGCTGGCAGCCGCCGTGGCGTGGTGGAAAGCCGTATGCACACGCAGATGCAGCATTACTGGCGCTGGCGGGCGAGCAAGCGCACCGAGGCGCAGTTCAAGGCCTTGCACAGTTGGGCCAACGCCACTGCGCAAGACCAGCAGGACCTGTGGGAGTCGGAGTTGGATTGGCGCGCCGATGTGGCGCAGGCGCGCAAGGCCCATGAGCCCATCGTGGAGCAGCGCTACCAGCACGGTATCGGTTTGACCTCGCGCACGCTGCCCGCGCGGCCCAGCCAGACGCAAAAGGATTTGCTGCGCATGGTCGACGCCACTGCCCCGATTCCGCCCTTGGTGGATGAGTTCTTCGACCGCTACGTGCACGACTCCCACGCCGGTTTCTGGCTGCTGGGGCCGTTGACCCAGTGGGACAAGTCGGTGTTCGTCAATGAAATCCGCAACAAGAAAGACGCCTTTGACCAGTGGACGGCGCTGTCGCGCAGCCGCTTGCTCCACGCCCACCACTACACCCGTGTCGCCAGCCAGTACGCCCTCAACCGCTTCGAGCAGCGGGTGTACGACGCCAACAGCCCGAAAGCGGTGCCGGGTGCCGCGCCGGTGATACCGCTGATGACCGACGCCGATGCCGCCGACCTGCGCGAGAACATGGGGTTTGCCGGTTTGGTGGTGGAGTACGCCATGGGCAGCGGCACCCGCCGCGAGGCCAATGGCGCGGGGCAGTACCGGCGGGTGTTTGACGAAGACCATGAGGCCTTGGCGCTGATCGATGTTGCCGCGCAGCACCTGGAGGCGCTGGGCGGCGGCATCCAGGAGCGCGCCAGCCAAGTGGCCGAGGGCGTTGGCGAGCTCAAGGAGCGCGCTGTCGATAGCGTGACGGACCTGCCGGCCAAAGCCGCCGAGGCGGCACGCAAGCATGCCATGGACGCGCTGATAAACCGCTTGCCGGGTGGCGTGCCGCCGTTGCGTTGAGGTTGCTGTGTGGTGGTGAACAGGGCGCGGGTTGGGTGCAGTTAACGTAGACTCGTGCCCCTTCTGTGTTGCCCATTCGAGATGTGTTCATGCAAAGCCCGGCTTCTTCGCGCCCGCTCTGGCGGATCTATCTGCTGTTCCTTGCGCCCATGGTGTTGTCCAACTTCCTGCAGTCGATGTCGGGCACGGTCAACAGCATTTACATCGGGCAGATGCTGGGCACTCAGGCGCTGGCGGCGGTGTCGGGCATGTTCCCCATCGTGTTTTTCTTTATCGCCCTGGTCATTGGCCTGGGGGCGGGGGCCGGGGTGTTGATCGGCCAGGCGTGGGGCGCGCGGGAGGTGCATAAGGTCAAGGCCATTGCCGGCACCACCTTGCTGCTGGGGGCGATGATCGGCCTGGTGGCGGCGGTGGCGGGCAGTGTGTTTGCGCGCCAGGCGTTGCAGGGCCTGGGCACGCCGGCGGATGTGCTGGATGAGGCGGTGGCTTATGCCCAGGTGATGATGTGGATCATGCCGCCGCTGCTGGTGTTCGTGCTGTTCACCCAGTTGCTGCGCGGTGTGAGCGATACCGTGTCGCCGCTGTTGGCGTTGTTGGTATCGACCTGTGTGGGCCTGTTGCTGACGCCGGTGTTGATCCGCGGTTGGCTGGGTTTGCCGCCAATGGGCATCCAGAGCGCGGCGCTGGCCGGGTTGGCCGGCAACCTGGCGGCCATGGCCCTGTTGGCGTGGCGCCTGAACCGCAAACCCCACCCGCTGGCCCCGGACCGCGAGCTGTTGGCGGCCCTGCGCCTGGACCGCGAGATTCTCGGCAAAGTGCTGCGCATCGGCCTGCCCACGGGGTTGCAGATGGTGGTGATTTCCCTGTCGGAGCTGGTGATCCTGGCACTGGTCAACCAGCACGGGTCCCAGGCCACGGCGGCCTATGGCGCGGTGACGCAGATCGTCAACTACGTGCAATTCCCCGCGCTGTCGATTGCTATCACGGCGTCGATCCTCGGCGCCCAGGCCATCGGCGCCGGGCGCCTGGAGCGCTTGGGGCCGATTTTGCGCACGGGGTTGTTCATCAACGTGTGGCTGACCGGAAGCCTGGTGCTGCTGGGCTATGGGCTGTCTCACTGGCTGCTGGGGCTGTTCATCACGGAGCCGGCGACCCAGGCCCAGGCCCAGCACCTGCTGCACATCATGCTGTGGAGCATGCTGGTGTTCGGCTTCCAGTCGGTGATCGGCGGCATCATGCGCGCCAGCGGCACGGTGCTGATGCCGGTGGCCATTTCGGTGTTCTGTATCGTCGGCGTCGAGTTGCCAGTGGCGTACCTGCTCGACGCCCATTTCGGCCTGCAAGGGGTGTGGATGGCGTTCCCGGTGGCGTACCTGAGCATGCTGGTGTTGCAGACGACTTACTACAAACGGGTTTGGCGGCACCAGAAGGTGGAGCGCTTGGTGTAGGCAGAGCCAGATATCGTTCACGGCGGTGCGTTCGCCCAGCGCATCGCCGGTGTTCAACACGCCACGCCACGCCGCTGCTGGGGTAGCATGCGCGCCTCCAATCCACACCCCCGGTTTGCAAGGAACCTGGCATATGCCGCCACGCCCCCCACTGTCCCTTTCCCTCGCGCTGCCTCCGTTCACCCTGCACCGCCATTGGCCGGCGCTGGGCTTGAGCGCGGCGTTGGGCTGCGTGCCCCTGGCCCACGGCCAGGACGCCCTTGAACTGCAAGCCGTGCAGGTCAGTGGCGCCGAGCTCGACGAACTGGACGCGGCCCGCGCGGCGTTGCGCAGCGTGCCCGGTGGCAGCAACCTGGTGGACCTCAAGGAAGCGGGGGCAGGGCGCCTGGCCAACAACGAAGACCTGTTCAAGTACCAGGCTGGGGTGTACGCCAAGGCAGCCAACAACGAGGGGGCGAAAATCTCCATTCGCGGCTCCGGCATCAACCGTGGCCCGGGCGCCCACGCCTCGGGGCTCTATGAGATGTTCGATGGCTTGCCGGTGACCGGCCCCGGCGGCACGCCCTACGAGCTAATGGAGCCGCTGTGGCTGAGCCGGGTCGAGGTGCTGCGCGGCGCCAACGGTTTCGAGCGCGGCGCGTTGGCGCTGGGCGGCGCGGTCAACTACGTCACCCGCACCGGCTACGACGCGGCCAAGTTGCAACTGCGCCATGAAACCGGCAGCCATGGTTACCGCAAACGCCAGATCAGCTCCGGCCAGGTGCTGGGGGATTTGGACTACTACCTGAGCCTGACCGACTCGGGCTACGACGGTTACCAGGCCCACAGTGCCGGCAGCAGCCAGGGCGTGGCGGCCAACGTTGGCTACCGTTTGAACCCGGACCTGGAAACCCGTTTCTACGTGCGTTACCGGGAAACCGAAAACGACACCCCGGGCAAGCTGACCCGCCAGCAGATCGAACACGACCCGCGCGCCGCCAATGCCCTCAACCTCACCCGGCATTCCGAGCGGCCGCAACCGGGCAGTACCTGGATCGCCAACAAAACCACCTTGCAGATCGATGACGACTCCCGTGTCGAGGCGGGGCTGGTCTACCACGACTACCCCATGGACCTGCGCGAAGGCGCCAACCGCTTGAAGGTGGCGTACACCGACATCAGCGGCACCCTCAACTACCTGCGCCGCGACACCCTGTGGGGCCACGAGAGCAAGACCACCCTGGGCCTGCGCACCACCCAGGCGCTGCCTAATACCGGCGTGTCGGAGTTCGTGCGCTTGAGCACCGCCGCGTACCCGCTGGGCACCCGCACGCGCAACTACAGCTACCTGGGCTCGGACAGCGTGCTGCACGCCAGCCATGAGCTGGAACTGCTGCCCGACCTGTGGCTGACCACCGGGCTGGCGGCGATCTACACCCGGCGCGAAACCGAAGTCACCTACCCCCAGACCCACGACCGGTTGAGCCTGCACACCTGGGACTACGCGCCGCGCCTGGGGCTGCGCTACGCCTACAGCGCGGACCTTGAAGTGTTCGCCAACCTCAGCCGCTCCGTGGAGCCGCCGCACCCCTGGGCGAGTTTGTGGGGGGCGAACAAGTTCTTCCCTGCCAGCAGCGGCCCGGCGAGCGGCCTGCACAGCGGCGGGGTAAAACTGGACAACCAGAGTGCCACCACCCTGGAGCTGGGCGGGCGCGGTGACGCCTGGTTCGGCCACTGGGACCTGGCCTGGTATTACGCCCAGGTGCGCAATGAACTGCTGAGCGTGGAAACCCAGGCTGCCGTGGGCAATCTGTCAGCGATCATCGCCGAAGCCAACGCCAGCCCCACCGTGCACCAGGGCCTGGAACTGAGCCTCGACAGCCCGCTGTGGGAGGGCGGCCGTGCGGGCCGGGTGGCGCTGCGCCAGGCCTACACCTACAGCGATTTCCACTACGAGGACGACGAGCGTTTCGGCGACAACGCCCTGGCCGGGATTCCCAAGCACTACTACCAGGCCCAGGTGCGCTACAGCCACCCCAGTGGCGTGTACACCGGGTTCAACGCCGAACGGGTGTCGAAAATCGCGGTCGACTATGCCAACTCCTTCTACGCCGCGCCCTACACCCTGTTCGGCGCCACCCTGGGCTACGACGCCCCCGGCGGCGCCTGGCAAACCTGGCTCGACCTGCGCAACCTGGCCAACAAACGCTACGCCAGCACCGTCACGCCGGGCTACGACGACCATGGCAAAGATGCAGCCCGTTCCACTCCCGGCGATGGTTTTGGGGTGTATGCCGGGGTGTCGTGGAGCCTCAACTGACGCGGGGCTGCACCCCTCAATCCCCTGTGGGAGCAACTGTTTTACCCCTACCATTCGTCACCGCCGTGCAGTGCCGCCATCGCGAGCAGGCTCGCTCCCACAGAGGAAAAACCAGCCTCACCCACGCAACAGTTCAACTGTGTGGGCTTGCCCGCGAGGGCCGGGGGCTGAGCCGTGCCGCTCTGTTCGCCAGCATGCCCACAGGGCGATGTGCAGCGTCAGTTTGAGACGCCGTTGGCATCCGCGCGAAAAAAACACCGAGGGCCTCCAGCCTGGGGCGGTATCTGTCGATAACTTCCTTGCATACAGCAGGAGTTTTCGACATGAGCACTCAGCGTTTATCTGTCGGCTTTAGCTTACTTTTTGCCCTGTCAGGTGGGCCTTGCCTGGCGGCCGCTCAGGTGGGGCAGGGGGTTGTTCAGTTCCAGGGCAGTGTCGTCGAGCAGGGCTGCAACCCCCGTGTGCAGGGGCGTGTGAGTTTTGAACTGACCCACTGCACGGTGCCGGCGCAACGCAACAGCGTCAGCGCCAGCCAGGTCTTACCCAAAGCGTCGGCCAGCAGCGCCAGGCCTGCCCCGGTAGCGGTCAAGCTGATTGCCCAGAACAACCGGGCAGGGCGTTATTACGACCAGCGCTACACCTTGGTTGACCTTGCGGGCAAACTGCTGGTGTCCGGGGCCTATGTGATTACCTTGACGGCGCCTTGACCGCTGCGCGGGCCCAGCCCTTAGCGGCAGGTGGAAAGGGCTGTAGGTCGTTGCCGATTGTGCCGGCGGAATGGGCGATGGCGGTGCCGCGTGTATTTATTTAGCGGATGAGGCGGCGCGGGCGGGCCTAGGTTCGGGTTTTGTTCAGGAACCTCACGCCATGACCCACCACCAGCGCCCCTACGATCAGCTCGCCGTGTCCCGGGTGTACCTACAGACCGTTTTCGCCGACCGCCCCCATCTGGAGCAGGTTGCCAATAGCCTGATCCAACAGGCACTCGATGAGCGCTTTGCCGGCCAGGGGCTGCGCGCCTTTGCCTTAGGGATCGGCGAGCCCGTCGAGCTGGTGGCCGAGGGCGCGCCGACGACCTACCGGCACGTAACCTCTGTCGCCGATGCCCTGATCGGCCGCCTCATGCACGGCTCGGCCATCAATTACAACCCTACTCGCCAGGTGCCGTTGCGCCTGGGCGGTGGCGCTGTGGTGCGTCTTATCGCGGGGCCGTCGGTCGATGATCTGGAGCAGATGATTAACCATCTGGCGCCACTGTTGCTCGAAGCCTTCCAGGATGCACTCGCCGCTTACTGGAGCGCAAAACCGTTGCAGGATCCCCTGTCGACACGCTGGCGGATCGTCTCCAATCAAATGCGCCTGTGCCTGAGCCAGGCTCCTCAAAACCCACCGCTCGCCTCCCTTGAGGAGAAGCAGGTGCTGAGCGAGCTGTACCCGCTCAAGGCCGATCGTGACAAAGCGGTGGGGGCGGGCCGGTTTCGGGTTTCTTTGGTGTATGCCGTCAGTGGCGGTGACGTGGGGGAATGGCTGCCACTGCTGGTGCTCCAGCGCCAGTGGGCGAGCCGCCGTGCCACCTACGTCTATAGCCCAGGGCAGAGCGTGCTGGCCCTCGATACGCTGGATGACCTGGGGCCGCTGTTGCCGCGTTATTTGAGCCGCCACAGGTCGGGTCAGGCCATTCAATGGACACTGCACGAACCCGACGGCGACGTGTTCGATCAACTGGCCCTGTGCATCCTGGAAAAACAGCTGCGCGACCTCACTGCGGTGCGCTGGTCGACGTTCCCCTCGGTGGCCTATTACAAGCGTCTGTTGAGTAGCCTGACGGCTCCCCACGCCTGGTTCGGGGCCCCTACCAGCCTGGCCGAGGAGGCCTTGCCACTGTGGTTGCAAACCGCTGCGGCCGCGACACGGCTGCGTTACAGCCAGCAGTTGGACGACCTGGCCGGGGTGCAACTGGAGGCGGCGGGTGCCGATTACCTGCAAGGGCTGGATCCGATCCTTGCCTATACCCGCAAGGCACTGCAGGCGCAGATGGCATTGGACTACCCCCAGGAAGTGGTGATTGACCCGGATCATTACGCCCTGGCGTTCACCCGCACCCAGGGTGGGACGGTCGGCTGGACGCAAACCACGCAACGCACCTTGACCCAGTGGGCGCTGGACAATCCCTTTGTGCAGCCCTACGCCCGTGTCGAACTCATCAATCTGGCGGAGCCCGGCTATGCTCCTGATTGGTGGCTGAAGGTGCCTTATCTGCAGGCCTTGATCGAGCGGGTCGACATTGGCAAGCAATACCCGGCCATGCTGGAGCGCAAGCTCTTGGGCGATGACGTCGAAGCCGCGCGCCGCCGCGGTTTGTTTTGTGCCCAGGTGCGGGTGCAACTGCCGTTGCTGGCCCTGGAGCACGTGATCCGCCGCCAGCACGGGTTCACGGACGAGGGCTTGGCCCTCGTGCGGCAAGCCGTGGCGGTCGATCCGGGCGCGGGCCAGGTCAATGGCCAGAAGATCGTGGTGCGGCCCCTGGCATTTCTCACCCATGCGGGGGGCAAGGCCCATGTGGCGCGCAATATGTTTGTGATCGGGGCCAGCGATGTGGCGACCAGCGTTCATGTGCTCTATCGCCCCGGCGGGCCGCAGTTGCTGGAACAGTTCCCCACCCGCCAAGCGGTGCTCGATAGCGTTGCGCGCACGGGGACGGCCCTGAACCGCGCCGTGCTAGACAGCCTGGACGAACCGGCCCGGGCCCTGTTCGGTAATGGCGGCTTTTTGAGCCCCCACGAGCAGCGCTTTCTCCAGGGCGATGAATACGGGCCCTCCCGCGCATCGTCTCCCGCACTGCTCAGTGACGAGCCGGTGGCGGGGGACTTCTTGCTGCGCGTGTTTCAGGACAACGCCCAGGCATTGGTGGCGCAGGCTAAGCGCCAAGCCGTGTCCACCGAGGCGCAGCGCTGGAGGGCGTTTGAGAACGACCTGTGGCAACTGTTCGACGTGGTGTTGCCCTTGTTGCGCGGCCCGCTCAGCGCCGCAGGTTGGCTGCTGCAAATGATGCAAGGCTCCCAGGTGTTGGTGGCGTTGCAGCGCAATGGGGACCAAGCGACCAGGGCGCGGGCCACGGCGCAGTTCATTTCCACGCTGAGTGCCTTGTTATTGCACCCCGTTGCATCGCTCGACCAGCGTCTCAGGTTGCCGCAGGGGCACCCCGTCAGCGTCCCGGCGGCACTTGAGCAGGTCGGCGACCAGCTCTTGACCAAGGCAGCCCCCCAGGATATCTGCCCGCTGTACACACCCTCCTGGGGCAGCGCCACCCAGGCTCTGGCGCCGGCGATGCAAGCCGAACTGGAGACCTTCAAATGGCGTGCGCAAAATGCCCATCCGTCCCAGCCGTGGCCGGCCAAGCCCGAGTTTGCCCAGACCGAGGGCGCGACCAAGGGTTTGTATCGGGTGTTCATCGGCCCTCAGCGTTTTCACCTGCATGCCTACTTGGAGGGCGGCCTGTACCCGGTGCGCGATGTACAAGAGGGCACGCGAGTGGTCGATCTTGCGCAACCCTCGCGCTTGGGGCCTTGGATCAAGAGCGATGGCCAGGGCAACTGGTCGTTCGACTTCGGCCTGCGCTTGCGCGGTGGTATGCCGAGGAAAAAAAACATGCCCACCCGCGCCGATTTCCAACGCCGCAACCTCGAACTGGCGCAGCAGCATGCCGACGCGGTTGCGCAGATGCTCAAGGTCGAAGAAAAGCTAGCGGCCGTTCTGGCTCTGTACCAGCGCATGCATGTCAGCGAGCGTGGCAGCTTCACTGACGCCCACCGCCAGACCGTACAGCAGCGCTATCACGAACAGCTGCAGGAGCAGGCGCGAGCCCAGTTGCACCGGATCGAGGTGTTCAAGCAAAAAAACGAAAACCAGCCGATCGCTCGTTTTGAGAGCAGCCTGATCGAGCATATCGAAGACTATGTAGACAACCTGCGCCGGCAGATGGCGTTGCTGATCCTCAGTCGCAGTGCCGCCAAGCCTTCACCTGCTACTGCCGAGCGCTGGTACAAGGAGTTGGAATCCGAGGACGATGACGTAGCGGACCAGGCTCACCGTGAAAGTGTCGCAAGCCTGAGCCTCATGGCCGGGTTCAACGAACAGCTGTTGCAACTGAGCATTGAGGAGCGTGCACGCCTGGAGGAATTGGCCGCCATTGCCGGCTACGAGCCGGCCACCAGCCGTTTGCGCGACACCGCCGGGCCACACCGTACACCCTTGGATTGGCGGATAAAACTGATCGAGGTCTATCAGGGCATGGCGCTCAAAAGGCGCCCGTTGCCTCAGGAATACGGTGATTTCTTGGCCGCCAAGGCCTCCCTGGACCTGTTGGTGCGTGAAGTTCTGAGCCACAAGAACCTGCTGGAAACCGATGCCCTGACGCTGGAGCGGCGCATCGAGCTGCTGGGGGATGTCCTGGAGCAGTATTCGGGAATCCAGGACCGCCTCGGCTTCATCTTTGCGACGTATCCGCAACTGTTCGAGGCGCAGTATGGCGACAAGTTGTTGGCCCTGATTACCGACCTGTTGAGCGAAGCGGAGCACTCACAGGCCCTGATGCTGCGTGAGCGCACCAGCCAGGTGGTGCCGCAGGTGGCAAGGGTTTCGGCCAGCGGTACGCGCCAGCGCCTGATTGTGACGCGCAACCGCCAGGTACTGAGCGGGCGCGTGCGCGAGCGCACCCCGGATTCGGACGTGGAAATCGTGGAGGTGCAAGACCCTATCGATCAACACTCCCTCGGTACGTTCAAGGAAAGCGCCCAGGCCGGTGAGTGGGAGGAGATCCCCAGCACCACACTGCGGCCGGCGGCGCCGGCGCGCGCCCTCAAGCACCTGCTGGGTGACGCCGACACCCTGTTGGGCCGAGTGGACCGCGCAATCAGCGACGCGCGCAAAATCGCCCGCCAGTCCAACTCCCCCATTGGTGTTGAGGCCGAGCTGACGCGGGTTGCCGAAGGTTTACGCGACAGTGCGCGGAAAATCAGCCAGACCCTCGAGCAACGTGAGCAGGGGGCCGCTGCCAGCAAACGCGAGGCCGACCTATTGAGCAACCTTGAAGCGGCGGCGCTGCGCCTGATCGAAGAGGGCCGGCAACTGCGCATCGAGATCATCCTGCGCAACCCGCCACAAGCGCCGCGCATCGAGTACCTCAAGGCCCAGGGCGAAGTGGAAATAGTGAAGGTAGAAGGCTGGGTCAAGCTCAGCCGCGAGGATGACTATTTACAGGAGTACCTGATCCGCGACCGGGAGCGTCGGCCCGTGGCCTACGCGCATTTTCACTACCGTTCGCCGCAGGCTCCAGCCGCCGAGTTCACGGCCGCGCACCTGAAATTACCGCAACAGCGGTACCTCAGTTTTGTGCCGGTCGAAGGCCAGAGCGAGCAAATCACCCTGGCCGCGTACCGCAGCACCATCGGCTCGCGCCTGGCCCAATCGCTATTTTTCGCGGTCAGCCAAACCACCACCCGCAAGGGGCGGCCGGACTATTGGTGAAGCCGCCATTGCGGGCGGCTTCAACGACCCAAACCCCCGGGGTTACTTGACCTGGGCGTTGTAGAACACGCTGGCCGTGCCTTCTTTTTTCACGGTCAGCTTGTTGCCTTCGGCCAGGGCTTCGACGTTTTCCGAGCAGCCGTCGATCTGGGTCTTGCCCTGCACCGATTCGGTGGCGGTGTCGAAGGTGAAGGCGTAGGTGCTGGCGGGGCAGGCGTTGCCGCCTTCGCCGGTGGACACGATCAACAGGTACTTGCCACCGAAGGCGTAGGCTTTTTCGATGGCGACATAGCCGGTGACTTCCACGTCATCGACCACGTACTCCATGACATTCACCACCCCGGCGCGGGACTGGTAGTTGATGGCCTGGCCCAGGGTATCGAGGCTTTGCAGGGTAAACACATCGGCCACCCCGGACTCGGTCACCAGCAGCGGTTCATAGGCCATGGCTGGGGCCGCCGGGGCGGCGACCAGGGGCGATGCAGCCTGTGGCGAGGTGCATTTGCCGTCGTCGCAGATGCGGTCGCCCTTGCAGTCGGTGTCCTTGAGGCACTGGGCAGGCGCGGCGCCGGCCTGGGGTGCGGAGCTGGGTTCGGCGGCTTTGTCGCAGCCGGCCAGGGCCAGGGCGGTGAGCGAGAGGGCAAGGAGCAGTTTCATCGGTAAGGTCTTCCCTGAGGAGTGATCGGTGGCCGGGGAATTTAAAGGCCTTTGCGTGACATTACTAGGCCACTGTTTCCGGGCCGGGCCGCCCAGGGCCCTGATTCTCAATAGTTTTTTTGACGGGCCAGTACGTCCTGTGGACAATGGCGGCATTCTGCTCCACCGATGCTGGCCCGCCCGGTTCTTGAACCGGGTGTCAGGCATCTTGCGATTCACGCACCCGATGCGCCCGCGTTTCGTGCCGCGGGCATGGGGGCCTACAGTTTTTTCCCGCCCGGTTTCCCGGTGTTTTTTCCAAGTGGAGCCATACTGGCTTGTGTCGCCCGGCTGTTCGTGGGCGTCGGCATGGGTGTGGTCGGGTTCAACCAGCGTTTTTTGCGTCTTCGGACGCACCAACAGAATCGATGTCACTCAAGCAGCTGAAGCCAATAGCAATAAAAAGTCAGCGCGCGAAGGACATATAAAGTGAGGCCCTGGATGTTCAGTCGGCCTTGTGTGCTCACCCGCCAGCCTCATCAGTACGCACCCGGGCCTAGCCTGGGCGCGGGCGATTGGGGCGGGCGGGGCGGATGGCGTTTTATGACAGGTATCACAGTATGCTCAAGCAAATGAACAAGGCCCTTCTGGGCCTGGCACTGTCGGTCGGGGTGATGTCTGCCCACGCCGAGGAGCCAAAGAAAGTCGACGTGTTGCTCATCGGCGGCGGGATCATGAGCACGACCCTCGGGGTCTGGATCAACGAACTCGAACCGCAATGGACCATGGAAATGGTCGAGCGCCTCGACGGCGTGGCCCTGGAAAGCTCCAACGGCTGGAACAACGCGGGCACCGGCCACTCGGCCCTGGCCGAATTGAACTACACCCCCGAAGACAAGAACGGCAACGTCGAGATCCCCAAGGCCGTTGAAATCAACGAAGCCTTCCAGATCTCCCGCCAGTTCTGGTCCTGGCAGGTCAAGAACGGCGTGTTGAAGAACCCGCGTTCGTTCATCAACTCCACCCCGCACATGAGCTTCGTGTGGGGCGATGACAACATCAAGTTCCTGAAGAAACGCTACGAAGCCCTGCAGGCCAGCCCGCTGTTCGCCGGCATGCAGTATTCCGAAGACCCGGCGCAGATCAAGCAATGGGTGCCATTGATGATGGAAGGCCGTGACCCGGCCCAGAAAATCGCCGCCACTTGGAGCCCGCTTGGCACCGACGTGAACTTTGGCGAAATCACCCGCCAGTTCGCCGCACACCTGCAAAGCAAGCCCAACTTCGCGTTGAAGCTGTCCAGCGAAGTGCAGGACATCACCCGCAACGACGACGGTTCGTGGCGTGTCAGCTACAAAAACCTCAAGGACGGCAGCAAGACCGAGACCGACGCCAAGTTCGTGTTCATCGGCGCCGGCGGCGGTGCCCTGCACCTGCTGCAAAAATCGGGCATCCCCGAAGCGCGTGAATACGCAGGCTTCCCGGTGGGCGGCTCGTTCCTGGTGACCGAGAACTCGACCATCGCCCAGCAGCACCTGGCCAAAGCCTATGGCAAGGCCTCGGTGGGCGCACCGCCCATGTCGGTGCCGCACCTGGACACCCGCGTGCTCGACGGCAAGCGCGTGATCCTGTTTGGCCCGTTCGCGACCTTCTCCACCAAGTTCCTCAAGGAAGGCTCGTACTTCGACCTGCTGACCAGCACCACCACCCACAACATCTGGCCGATGACCAAGGTTGGCATCGAGCAGTACCCGCTGGTGGAATACCTGGCCGGGCAACTGATGCTGTCGGATGAAGACCGCTTCGCCGCGCTGAAGGAATACTTCCCCAACGCCAAGAGCGAAGACTGGCGCCTGTGGCAGGCCGGCCAGCGCGTGCAGATCATCAAGCGTGACGAAGAGAAGGGCGGCGTGCTGAAACTGGGCACCGAAATCGTGGCCGCCAAGGACGGCAGCATCGCCGGCCTGCTAGGCGCCTCGCCAGGTGCTTCCACCGCTGCGCCGATCATGCTCAGCGTGCTGGAGAAAGTATTCAAGGACAAAGTCGCCACTGCGGCCTGGCAAGAGAAGCTGCACCAGATCGTGCCAAGCTACGGCACCCAGCTCAACGGCAGCCCTGAGCGCGTCGCGCAAGAATGGGCGTACACCAGCGACGTGCTGCAACTGGACACGCCCCCGGCGATCCCGCACACCGCCGCGCCCCAAACCCCGGTCGCCCCGCAAGCGGCGCCCCAGAGCAACCCGGCCGCCGACATGGCCCTGTAGCACTGCGGTTTGAAACGCCCATGAAAAAGCCCGACCTGTGAAGGTCGGGCTTTTTTGGTTTGGGCCGCGCCCCTATGGGAGCTAGCTTGCTCGCGATGGCGGCATTCAGGCTGCTGGAAGTGCATCGCCTGTCCCGGCCTCATCGCGGGCAAGGCCCGCTCCCACAGTGTGGGTGGAATTTTCATGTTTTCTCTGTGGGAGCGAGCCTGCTCGCGATGGCGGCATTCGGGCTGCTAGAAGTGCGTCGCCTGTCCCGGCCTCATCGCGGGCAAGGCCCGCTCCCACAGTGTGGGTGGGATTTTCATGTTTTCTCTGTGGGAGCGAGCCTGCTCGCGATGGCGGCATTCGAGCTGCTAGAAGTGCATCGCCTGTCCCGGCCTCATCGCGGGCAAGGCTCCCACAGTCTTTAGCCTTTTTCGGGGGGGCAGTGGCTGCCCTCACGCTCGAGCAACTGGCGCTTGCGCTCCACCCCCCAGCGGTAGCCCGACAGCGCTCCGTCGCTGCGCACCACGCGGTGGCAGGGGATGGCGACGGCCAGGGGATTGGCGCCGCAGGCCTGGGCCACGGCGCGCGATGAAGTGGGGGCGCCGATCATCCGCGCGATCTGGGCATAGGTGGCGGTGGCGCCGGCCGGAATGCTACGCAGGGCCTGCCAGACCCGTTCCTGGAACGCGGTGCCGCGCAGGTCCAGAGGCAAGTCCAGGCCCAGGGCCGGGGCTTCGACGAAACCCACCACCTTGGCCACCCACTGCTCGAAGCCCGGGTCGGCGCCGATCAGTTCGGCGTGGGGGAAGCGGTCCTGCAGGTCGCGGGCCAAGGCGTCGGGATCGTCCCCCAGCAGAATCGCGCAAATGCCCTTGTGACTTTGGGCGACCAGAATCGCCCCCAGGGAGCATTGGCCCACGGCGAAGCGGATTACGGTGTTGGTGCCACCGGCGCGGTATTGGCTGGGTTTCATCCCCAACAACTGGTCGGCACTTTCATAGAAACGGCTGTTGGCGTTGAACCCCGCGTCATACAGCGCCGCGGTGATGGAGCCGCCCTTGGCCAGTTGCTCGCGCAGTTTGCGGCCCCGGTGGGCGCTGGCGTAGGCCCGGGGCGTGAGCCCGGTGACAGCCTTGAACACGCGGTGGAAGTGGAACGGGCTCAACCCGGCCTGCTCGGCCAGTTGCTTGAGGTTGGGCGGGCTGTCGGCTTGCTCGATGCACAGGCAAGCCCGGGTCACCCGCGCCGTGTCGAGTTCACTCTGCTCGCCGCCGGCCCGTTTGCTGGCGCGGTAACCCGCGGCCTCGGCCTGTTGGGCGGTGTCGAAGAACTCGACGTTCTCCCGCCGTGGCAGGCGCGAGGGGCTGCTGGCGCGGCGGTAGATACCGGTGGTTTTCACCCCATAGACGAAGTGTGAGTCCGCCGCCGGGTCACGGGCCAGCACCGCCAGCCAGCGTGGGTCGTCGGCGGTGGGGGCATTACGGTGGGCGCTGTTCATGGGGGCGTACCTGCAGCGTGGCGAAGTGAGCACAGCTTAGGGCATCCGTGGCTGTGCGAACTCCGAGTCTTGCGGTGTAACTCGCCGGGCGTTTACTTGAGGCTGACCTGGCCGCGGGCGTACATCGCGATCGAGCCGTGGTCGGGGATCGTGCAGGTCACCACGCCCGGCTCGCCGGGGGTTTTCTCATCGAGCAGGGTGATGACGTCGGCCAGGTGGAAGTATTGGTCGTCGCGCATTTGCTTGGCCGCCGCGGCGTAATACACCAGGCTCCCCAGCACCTCGGTGAAGGCCTGGTAGCACTGCTCTTCTTCGCTGTAGTTTTTTTCCTTGATCTTGCGCTCGCTCAACGTCGCCATCCGCACAACCACCGGTTCCTGGGCGGTGGAGGTGGGGTTGGCCGCGACGCTGTCCATCGCGTAGGTGATTTTCGGTTTGCGCGGGTTGTAGTGGTAGCGCCGGAATTTCCAGTCCTTGAGCGCATAGGCCAGGGCTTTTTCCGGGTCCAGGTAGAGCGTCACGTCATAGGTGTTCTGCACGCGTTTGCCGATCAGCGGCGAGGCGGCCTGGGCGGTTTGCAGGCTGGCGCCGAGGGTGAACAGGGCCAGTGCGCAGGCAAGGGGGGCGATTCTCATCCCGGGTTTCCATTCCAAAAATTGATAGATGGCTAAATGCTGGCGGATGCTTGCACGCAGGCCTGGGTCGGTCAACGTTTGCGGCTGGCCGAGCGTCACACCGCTGAGGCTGGGCAAAATCAAAATTCATCGTTTGTGAGCCGCAAGGCTCTAGGTCAAGCTTCTTGGAGTTTAAAAAGTTTGAAAATTTTTTGAATTTTTCTGTAGGACTTATCTCGAAGTGATTCCTGAATAGTCTGTCTTTCACATAGGGAGTTTGAAAAACGATGTCTACTGTATTCGGAAAAATCCTCGCCAAGACCTCCGTCCTGGCCCTCGTCGCCAGCCCGTTTTGCGCGATCGCCGCACCGTCCACCGCACCGATTTCCACCTTCGGCCTGCTGGGCAGCTACAACGACTTCAAGCTTGAAGGCGGCAGCGAAAGCGAGAAGGATCACATGCCTGAGGGTGGCCTGTTCTACAACTTCGGCAACAAGATGACCGCTGAATCCGGGTTTATCTACCAGGCCGGGGTGGACGCCAAGTTCGGCGAGCGCGACGACAACAAGCTCAAGGAAGGCCAGGCTGACCTGGACCTGGGCTGGCGCGCGGCGTTGGACGCACGCAACTTCGTCGATGTGCTGGTTGGCGGTGGCTACACCTGGACCCGCTACGAGCCGGGCTCGACTGACTACGACATGGAGTTGACCGCCAAGACCCCGTTCGCCAAGGCTGCGCTGGGCTACAACCACCAGTTCGACGACTCCACCCTGCGGGTGGAACTGGGCGCACGCCACAGCATCGGGGGCGAAGCGCACCTGAAGGTCGACGACATCGGCAGCGACACCGTGGACCTCAAGGACCGCACCAACCCTTATGCCGAAGTCAGCCTGCTGATGAACCAGAAGGGCGACCTGCCGATCATGGCGGGGCTGTACTACACCCGTACCGAATACAAGCTGGATGAGGATTCGGACGCAGCCGACAACACCAAACTCAAGCGTGATGAGTTTGGCTTCAAGGTGGGTGTGGCGTTCTAAATAGCCCGGGATAGGGCCCGCTTCCTCAGGAGGGCGGGTTGCACCCACAGTCCGAGGGTCGGAACAAAACACTGTGGGTTGCACCCAGCGTCTGAAGGCTGGCGTAAAACCAGTGTGGGAGCGGGCCTGCCCGCGATGAGGCCAGGTCAGCCAGCTTGAATGTTGGCTGATAGGCCGCCATCGCGGGCGGGCCCGCTCCCACGGGTTTGCTAGTTAGGCAGGGCCTTACAGCGCAGCGCTCTCAGGGGCCACGGTTTTGGGTTTGCCGTAGTGCCACTCGTAGACCACGAATTTGAAGTCTTTCAAGTCGCCCTTTTCGTCAAAGCTCAGGTCCCCGGTGGGGGTCTTGAAGGTGCCGCTGTGGATGGCTTCGGCCACTTTGACCGGGTCTTCGCTGTTGGCCTGGGTGATGGCGCCGGCGATCACTTCCACCGCTGAATAGGTCGGCAGCACGAACGGCCCGGTGGGGTTTTCCTGCTTGGCGTTGAAGGCTTCTACCAACGCCTTGTTGGCCGGTTCCTGGTCATAGGATTTAGGCAAGGTCACCAGCATGCCTTCGGAGGCGTCCTTGGCGATCAGCGAGATCGAATCGTTGCCCACGCCCTCGGGGCCCATGAAGCGTGCATTCAGGCCTTTTTCCTTGGACTGGCGCAGGATCATGCCCATTTCCGGGTGATAGCCGCCGAAGTACACGAAGTCGACATTGGCCTGCTTGAGCTTGGTAATCATGGACGAGTAGTCCTTCTCTCCGGTGTTCACGCCCTCGAACATCGCCACTGTGTAGCCTTTTTCCTTGAGTACCTTCTGGACCGCGGTGGCGATGCCTTCGCCGTACTGTTGCTTGTCGTGCAGCACCGCCACCACTTTGGGCTTGACCTGGTCGGCGATGTAGTGGCCGGCGGCCGGGCCCTGGGCGCTGTCCAGGCCGATGGTGCGGAAGATCATCTGGTAGCCGCGCGCGGTGAGTTCCGGGCTGGTGGCGGCCGGGGTAATCATTACGATGCCTTCGTCTTCGTAGATGTCCGAGGCGGGTTGGGTGGAGCTGGAGCACAGGTGGCCAACCACGAACTTGATGCCGTCGTTGACCACTTTGTTGGCCACCGCCACCGCTTGTTTCGGGTCGCAGGCGTCGTCGTATTCCACGGCTTCCAGCTGTTTGCCGTTGACCCCGCCACGGGCGTTGATCTGCTGCACGGCCATGCGCGCGCCGCTGAACTGCATGTCGCCGTACTGCGCCACGGGGCCAGTCTTGGCCCCGGCGATGGCGATCTTGATGGTATCGGCGGCGAACGAATGGCAGGCCATGCCGGCCAGGACCATGGCGGTCAGGAGTCGGGTGGCTTTCTTATTGAGATTGTTCATGCTGCTCCACTCAGTTGTCTTAAGGGTTGATGGGGTGTAGCGGTAAAAAAGGTGCGGGGGCGGTTCAACGCTCCCACGGCGCTTGGGCGTCGGCATCGGGCGCATAGCGCGCCACGGCCCGGGCCAGTTCCTGGGGCGCGAGGTCGCCATTGTCGGCGAGGCTGCGCAGGCTGGCCAGGACGATGCTGTAGCGATCCACCTCGAAAAAGCGCCGCAGGTTGTGGCGGTTGTCGCTGCGCCCAAAGCCATCGGTGCCCAGGGTGGTGTAGGGCGCGTGCAGGTACTCGCCGATCAATTGTGGCCAGGCCCGTACATAGTCGGTGGCGGCGACGATTGGTGCATTGCCGCAGAGCAAGGTATCGAGCTGGCTGGCGTCATGGCTGCGGGCACCGCCCAGGCGTTGGTCACGCTGCACTTGGCGGGCATCGCGGGCCAGTTCGCTGAAACTGGTGGCGCTGAACACCTGGTTGGCCACGCCCCAATCCTGGGCCAGCAGTTCACCGGCGGCGAGCACTTCGCGCAGGATGGTGCCCGAGCCGAGCAGGCGCACCCGCGCCTCGCCCTCACCGTTGCGGGCATAGGCATAGAGGCCACGCAGGACGTCGCCGTGCAGCGCCGGGTCGAGAGACGGCTGGGGGTAGTTTTCGTTCATCACCGCGACATAGTGGAACTCGTCGCATTGCTGCTCCAGCACGCGCCGCGCGGCGTGGTCGAGGATCACCGCCAGTTCCCCGGCGAAGCATGGGTCCCAGGCACGGCAGTTGGGCACCATCGAGGCCATCACCAGGCTGGAGCCGTCCTGGTGCTGCAAGCCTTCGCCGCCCAGGGTGGTGCGGCCCGCGGTGGCGCCCAGGAGGATGCCCCGCGAGCGTTGGTCGGCGGCGGCCCAAATCAGGTCGCCCACCCGCTGAAAGCCGAACATCGAGTAGTAGATGTAGATCGGCAGCATTGGCTGGCCATGCACCGAATAGGCCGTGGCGGCCGCGACCCACGAGCTGATGGCTCCGGCCTCGGTGATGCCTTCTTCGAGCAGTTGCCCGGTTTTCGATTCGCGGTAGGAGAGGATCGAGCTGGAGTCCTCGGGCTCATACAACTGGCCGTGGGGCGAGTAGATCCCGATTTGCCGGAACAGGCTGGCCATGCCGAAGGTGCGGGCTTCGTCGGCGACGATGGGCACCACCCGCGGGCCTAACTCCGGGGCCTTGAGCCAGGCACCGAGCAGGCGCACAGCGGCCATGGTGGTGGACATTTCCTTGCCGCCAGCGTGCAGGGCGAACGCGCCCACCTGCTCCAGCGCCGGCACCGGGATGCTCGGTGCCTGCTGCTTGCGCGCCGGCAGCGGCCCGCCGAGGGCTGCGCGGCGCTGGCGCAGGTAGTGCATGACGGGGCTGTCGTCGGCGGGGCGATAGAAGCGCAGTTGGGTGACGTCGTCGTCACTCAGGGGCAGGTGGAAGCGGTCGCGGAATGCCAGCAGGGCCTCGACGTCGAGTTTCTTTGCCTGGTGCGCGGTCATGCGCGATTCGCCGGCGGCGCTCATGCCATAGCCTTTTTTGGTCTTGGCCAGGATCACCGTGGGCCGGCCCTTGCACGCCTTGGCGGCGGCGAACGCGGCGTAGAGCTTGCGAAAGTCATGGCCGCCACGCTTGAGGGCGTTGATCTGCTCGGCGCTCATGTGCTCGACGAGGCGTTTGACTTGGGGGTCTTTCTTGAAAAAGTGCTCCAAGTTATAGGCCCCGTCGTTGGCACCCAGGGTCTGGAACTGGCCGTCCGGGGTGGCGGCGAGGTGGCGCAGCAATACGTGGTCGGTGTCGCGGGCGAACAGGGCGTCCCATTCCGAGCCCCAGAGCACCTTGATGACATTCCACCCGGCGCCGGCAAACAGCCCTTCGAGTTCTTGGATGATCTGGCCGTTGCCCCGTACCGGGCCGTCGAGGCGTTGCAGGTTGCAGTTGACGATAAAGGTCAGGTTGTCCAGTTGCTCGCGGGCGGCTAATGACAGGCCGGCGATGGATTCGGGCTCGTCCATTTCGCCATCGCCAAACACGCCCCACACATGGCGGCCCTCGGTGCTGGCCAGGCCCCGGTGCTGCAAGTAGCGCATGAACCGCGCCTGGTACACCGCGCTCAACGGGCCAATGCCCATGGAGCCGGTAGGGAACTGCCAGAAGTCGGGCATCAGCCAGGGGTGCGGGTAGGAACACAGGCCGGGGCCGTTGATTTCCTGGCGGTAGTTGGCCAGTTGTTCTTCGCTCAGGCGCCCCTCCAGGAACGCCCGGGCGTATACGCCGGGGGCCGAGTGGGGTTGGAAGAACACCAGGTCGGCATTGCGTTCGCCCTCAGCACCGTCGCCACGGAAAAAATGCTGGAAGCCGACTTCGAAGATCTCCGCCGCCGAAGCGTAGCTGGCGATATGGCCGCCCAGTTCGCCGTAGGCGTGGTTGGCGCGCATGACCATGGCCAGGGCATTCCAGCGCATCAGGCTGGTGATGTGCTCGTCCATCGCGAGGTCGCCGGGGTAGCTGCCTTGCTGCTCCAGCCCCAGGGTGTTGCGGTAGGCGGAATAGGGCTGGGCGTCGCGGCTGATGCCGTGCTCGCGGGCAAACGCCTCCAGGCGCCCCAGCAGGTAACGGGCGCGTTCGCTGCCGCTGGCGTGCAGGGTCGATTCCAGGGCTTCCAGCCATTCGCGGGTTTCCTGCGGGTCCGGGTCGTTGGCTTCGGCGGGGTGGCTGTTGGCGGTTTGCATCGGGTTCTCCTGTGCCATCAGGCACACGCCGCCAAGGCCTGGCGGATATCGGCCAGCAGATCGTCGATGTCTTCCAGGCCGGCCGACAGCCGCACCAGGCCTTCAGAGATGCCGTGGTGCGCGCGCTCCTCGGGGGTGTAGGTGGAGTGGGTCATGCTGGCCGGGTGTTGGGCCAGGGATTCGGCGTCCCCCAGGCTGACGGCGCGGCTGAACAGTTGCAGCGCGTTCATGAAGCGCCGGCCAGTGTCGATGCCGCCCTTGAGTTCAAAGGCAATCATTCCGCCGGAGCGCTTCATCTGCCGTTGCGCCAGGTCGTATTGGGCGAAGGAGGGCAGGCCGGGGTAGGCCACCCAATCTACCGCCGGGTGCGCTTGCAGGTATTGGGCGATGGCCAGGGCATTGCTGCAATGGCGCTCCATGCGCAGGGCCAGGGTCTTGAGGCCGCGCATCAGCAAAAAGGCGTCCTGGGGCGACATCACCGCGCCGGTCAGGTCCTTGAGGCCTTGCAGGCGAATGCGCTCGGCCAGGGCTTGGCTGGCGACGGCGATGCCGGCAGTGATATCGCCGTGGCCGCTGAGGTATTTGGTGGCCGAATGCACCACCACGTCGGCGCCCAGCTCCAGCGGCCGTTGCAGGTAGGGCGAGCAGTAGGTGTTGTCTACTACCACCGTGATGCCCGGGTGCTGGTGGGCGAGGGCGGCCACGGCCTGGATGTCCACCAGTTGCATGTTGGGGTTGGCTGGCGACTCGAAGTACACCAGGCGCGTGGTCGGGCTGATGGCGTCGCGCAGTTGGGCCAGGTCGCTCATGTCGACATGGCGCACCTTGACCCCGAACTCGCCAATACCGTGGTGCAGCAAGGCGAAGGTGCAACCGTACAGGGTGCGATTGACCAGAATCTCATCGCCGGGGCGCAGCAAGGTCCAGAACGTCGCGGCAATGGCGCCCATGCCGGAGCTGAACGCCACCGCCGCTTCGCCGTTTTCCAGGGCGGCCATGCGCGCTTCGAGCAGGCTCAGGGTGGGGTTGGAAATACGCGTATAGAAATGCCCCGCTTCCTGCCCGGCGAAGCACGCCGCGCCGTACTCGGCAGTGGGGAAGGCGAAGGTGGAGGTGAGGTAGATCGGCGGCACCAGGGCGCCCTGATGATCGAGCGGGTTGTAGCCGTGGTGAATGGCACGCGTAGAAAAGCCGAGGTTGTTATTTTTGTTGTCCATACGGAACGCTCCGGATTTTTCCTACATGCTATTCTCAAAATTCAACATTTCTATTCCAAAATTGCTGTCAAAAAGCGAAGTTATTGGCATGGAACTCATAATAAAAACGAAATAGAGGCAAAAAATTCCAATGGTTCTGGATCGCACCGACAAGGCCTTGCTTATGGCCTTGCAAGACAATGCCCGATTGACCATGGCCGAGTTAGCCGATCAGGTGTCATTGAGCACGTCGCCCAGTTGGCGGCGGGTCAAGAACCTTGAAGAAAACGGTGTGATTACCGGCTACCAGGCCATCCTTTCGCCCAAAGCCCTGGGCTACGGGGTAACGGCGTTTGTCAGCATCATGATGGATTCCCACACCAAGGACGCGGCCCGCAGTTTTGAGCAGCGGCTGTTGGAAATTCCGGAAATCGTCGCTTGCCACAACATCTCCGGGCGCTTCGATTTCCTCCTGGAAGTGGTGGCCAAGGACCTGGAATCGTTCGGCGAGTTCGCCCGCGAAGTGCTGCAAACCCTCCCGGCGGTGAAGGAGATTTACTCGAGCTTTTCGTTCAAGACCGTCAAGGCCCAGCGCACGATCCCGGTGCCCGACTGACGCTCGCCGGGGTTTGCCGCAACGCCACCCTTGTGGCGTTTTTTTATGCCTTGCGTGAAGTCGCAGTTTTGACGTCAAAAATTTTCCGACGAACGGAACTGATGCCGAAATGCCATTGTCTGTATCCCATACAAACAACGCGACGCTACAAGGACTGATGCAATGAGAATCGTGAAAACGCTGGCACTGGCCACCCTGTTCGCTGCCCTGGCCGGCTGCGGCAGCGATGCCATCGAGGGGAAATTTGCCGTACAGGCCAGCGTCATGGGCTTCAAGAGCAATGTCGGCACCGCGGTGCTAGACGAAGACTTCATCACCCTGATGGGCGACAAGTACGAAATCGATGAGTGGCAGCGCGACGGCGACACCGTGATCGCCCGTGGTAAGGATGGCGAAAGCGTGATGAATGCGCGCATCGAAGATAACGGCAATCGCCTGGTGGTCCTTGATGGCGGCGAAGTGGTCAGCATGACCCTGACCCGTATCCAATAAAGGGCTTTCCTATCGGGCGGCCGGCGCGGCGGCCCTGTTTTCGTGCGTGCATTACCCCCCTCTTAAAAAGGATGTTGTGTGAAGAAACTATTGGCAGTGTCTGGCGTTGCGCTGTTGTTGGCCGGTTGTGGCTCAAGCTACGACTGGGACGAAGTGACCACCTCCTCTGGCTCCAAGGGCCAGCCCACGGCCACCTACGTCGACAAGAAAACCAAAGAGCCGATCTCCGGCACCATCACCTGGAAAGAAGGCGATACGCTGATTTCCGAGTTCAAGGTGAAGAACGGCAAGGTCCAGGGCGACTGGGTCACCCACAACGCCGACGGTTCGGTGGCGATCGAGGCACAGCTGGACGAGGGCGAGTTGACCGGCACCACGGTGGTCTACTGCCCCGGCCCGGATAAAAAGCCGCAGCAGAAAATCGTCATCGACGGCAAGGAAAAAAGCCAAAGCCAGTACGACTGTGCCACTGGCCTGCAAACCGCGCTGGAAGTCGAAATCCACACCCCCGGCAAGGAAAACCATGGCCATGACCTGGCTCGTTCGGCCTGGCGCATCGTTGACGGCAAGCAAGTGCCCGCTGCGCTGGCCAGCTACGCGAAGGACGGCAGCGGCAAGCTCGATGGTGTGCAGGAAACTTACTACCCGACCGGCCAGGTCGAGCAACGCCACCTCTATAAGAATGGCCAGCTCGATGGCGTCTCCGAAGAGTTCGTGCTGCTGACCGATGGCACCTATCGCCTGCGCCAAACCAGCCTCTACAAGGACGGCAAGCGCGACGGCGACACCACGCGCTACTTCGCCTTTGGCAATTGGCCGGAGAAAATCGTCGAACGCCGCGAAAGCTACAAGGACGGCGAAGACCTGGGGCAATCGATCAGCTTCGAGAACCTGGACGTGCATGTGAATGCACGGATGAACGACATTCCACCGGCCAATTACAAAATCCACAGTGCGCTGATCGGCCGCGACAGCTACGGCGGTTTCAAGGCCGATGTGGAGTCGCTCAAGTACCTGCTCACCGAATCCAAGGTGGACGTGAACGAGCGCTTGGTCGCGGATGAAGATTTCCCGATCCAGCAAGTAGCGGAAAACGCCTATGACATGCTGGTGGGCTTGGGGGCCGACCCATTGAAAGTCAGCCTGGCCGGCAATACACGGCTGATGATGTGCATCAAGCAGTCTTACCGTAACTGCTCCGACGAGCACTTCAGCCAACTGATGGCCTTGGCCAACGCGAAAACCGCCAACCTGTACGGCAATACGCCGCTGCACCAGGTGTGCAAGACCACCCGTTTCCTCAAGGAGCGCCCAGCGGTGGTACAAGCGCTGATTGGTAGCCAGGATGTGAACGCGGTGAACTATGCCGGGCAAACGGCGTTGCACTACTGCATCGTGCAGAAAGACAAGACCACGGCCAATGCGCTGATCCAGGCCGGTGCTGACCTGGACAAGGCCGACCTGGCGGGCGTGACGCCGATGCAACTGGTGTTCCTGCGCGATCCGCGGCCCAACAGCCAGAAGCAGTTGTCGTGGGATGAGGAGCGCGTGCGTTTTGTAGGCCAGTGGTTGAGCAAATCCAAGTTCAGCTTCGAGACGCCGTTCGCAGGCTTCGACAAAAGCCTCAAGCAACTGATGATTGAGGCCGGTGACGCGCCAAGCGCCATGTTGGTGGACAGCCTGAGCCCCAAAAGCTGACCCTGTGCGTTAACCCTATGACGCCCCGCACGCTAACGTTTGCGGGGCGTTTTGCGTTTCGGTAACGCTGTTTTGCCGCCCCGCAGGGTAATTGTGGCGTCGTCTGATGGCCGGACGATGCTACAGTTCAGGGCTTCAGGAAGAGTGGACTGGGTAAAGGGCAATGGGCGGTATGGGGTTGCAGCGTCGGTGGGGGGCAATATTCGGGCTGTTGCTGGCGCAGGGAGGGATGCCGCTGGCGCTGGCGGCCGAGCCGTCGGTGGCGTCCGCCAGCGCGAGCCTGCCGGCCGCGCTCTATGCCATGTTGCTGGCCTTTTTTCTCGGCGCGGTGGCCGGGGTGATGCTCGCCTGGGGTCGTTGGGGTTGGCTGCGCACCCTCGCCGGGTTGGGCCTGGTGGTGTTGATCTTGGTCAGCGCCGTGGCCAGCGCGGCGAACTGGTTGGCCTTGCTATTGGCGATCCCGGTGAGCATGGCCATTGGCGGCGCGATCTTCGCGTCCCTGGCCCCGCAGCGCGTGGTGCTGTATTGCGTGATCGGCTTCTTTACCTACGTCGGCCTGCTGACCGTGCTCAGCCTGCTGCTGGGCGCGATGACCTTTGTCTACGGTTTGGTTCTGCCGGTGGCGTTGCTGGCGCTGGCCGGGCTGGCCAATGTGCTGTTCAGCCTGATGCGTGCCACTTGGCAAAAAAGCCCGATGGGCTTCTTCCAGCGTGTGTTGATCGTCGGCGCAGTACTGCTGTTTTTGGCGTTGCTGTCGGGTTCCTTCAGCGAATCGTTGTCTTGGTGGGTGGTGTTGGGGCTGACCTATCTGGTGGCCCTGGTGGTGTTCTGCCTGGGCGGCGGCGCGGTGGAACCGGCCACGGAGCAGGACGCAGGCAAGGGCGCCAAGGGCGGAGGCGGGGCGTCGGGGAGCTGGTAGCGCCGCACCCCGCGACGCTACCGTGGGGTGTTAGAAGTTGATCGATGCGCTCAGGCGTGCGGTCAGCGGCGCACCTTGGAACAGGTAGCCATCGCCCAGGTAATCGCCAACGTCGCGCCAGTAACGCTTGTCGAACAAGTTATCGACGCTCAGGCGAAATACCGTGTCATAGCCATCGATCCGCGTGCTGTAGCGGCTGCCCAGGTTGAACACCGCGTAGCTGCTGGCCTGGACCTGGCCTTCGTGGTTGGCGTTTTTACTGGCGCTGTACTGCACGCCCCCAAGCACGGCCAGGCCTTCGACCCAGGGCAGGGCGTAGTCGGCATACAGATTGGCCCGCCATGTCGGCACGTTCAGTGCCTGATGCCCTTCATACGCTGGCGTGCCGGTATCGTTTACCCGGGCGCGGATCGCCGCGGCGCTGGCCGAGAGCTGCAGGCGCGAGGTGACAAAGCCGTTGGCGGACACTTCCAGCCCGGTGTTTTTCTGCTGGCCTTGCTGGACGTAAGTGAAGCCGCCGCCGTCATCGGGCCGCGAATACTGGTAGGCCTGGCGGGTCTGGAACAGCGCAGCGGCGAAGCTGATCCGCTGCCAGTCGTACTTGACCCCGGCTTCGAGCTGGCGCGAGACGGTCGGGGCGAGGGTTTCAAACGCATTGCTGGCGAACCACGGCGCCTCGCCCCCCAAAGACAAGCCCTTGCTGTAACTGGTGTAGAGCGACAGGTTGGCGATGGGCTTGTAGATCAGCGCTGCCTGGGGCAGGAACTCGTAGCGCTGGGTGTGGCGTGCGGAGTCGCCGCTCACCTCGAAGGCTTCCTCGTCCAGACGCACTTCCCGCGCGCCCAGTACGGTTTGCCACTGCTCGGTGAGGCTGATGCGGTCGGTGACAAACAACCCGTATTGGCGGCTGTCGAGGCGGCGTTGGCGATCGTTGAGGGCGCCGCTGTAGGCGGGAAATTGTTCGGGGTCTTGGTGGATGTTGCCGGTGCCGAGTGTTTCTCCGTCTGGCGTTATGTTCCTCGCGACGTTGATCGGCTCACGCTTGTCCACGGTGCGGCGAAATACGCTGGTACCGACCGTCAGTTCATGGCCTAGGCCGGCGGTGTCGAAGCTGCCGATCAGGGCTGCCTGGGCTTCGTCGGTGCGGCGGGTGTCATCGGGACTGCGGAAATCATAGATGTCGTAGTTGCCTTCCGGGCTGAAGTAATTGGGCACCGGGACGCCTTCGCAACTGGCGGAGCCATAGCAACCCCAGGCGAAGGAGCTGTAGTCATCGATCACCACGTGGCTGCGGGAGGCGCTGACGCTGCCCTTCCACAGGTCGCTGAAGCGGTACTCGAACTTGCCGTTGAGGTTCAGCGAGTCGATATCCACTTGCTTGGCACCGCTCTGGTGGGCCAGCAGCTTCTTGGGCGAGGCGTGGTGCGGCAGCTCGGTGTTGCCCAGCAACTGGTAGCCGGGCACTGAGCGCTGGGAGCGGCTCTGGTACTCGGCATCCAATTGCAGCAAGGCGTTGGGGCTGATGTTCCAGTCGAAGGCCAGGGACAGGAAGTCCCGCTGCCCATCGGCGTGCTCGACGTAGCTGTTGATGTCCTCCTGGGCGATGTTGGCGCGCAGGCCCACTTGCTGCTCATTGCCGAACCAACCGCCGACATCCGCTGCCAGGTAACCGCTGCCGCGATCATCGGTAGAGACCATCACCGAGCGCACCGCTTCGGGGCGCTTGGTCACGTAGTTCAGCAGGCCGCCGGGCTCGGCCACGCCGCTTTGCAGGGCCGACAGGCCCTTGAGCAATTCGACTTGCTGCTTATTTTCCAGGGCGACGTTCTGTTCGCCAGTAACCGTGCGGCCGTTGATCTTGTAACTGCTGGCGGCATTCAGGGAAAAACCGCGCACCACGAAATTCTCGTAGTAGCCGATTGGCGCATAGGCTTGGCCTACGGAGGCGTCGTTCTTCAGTACCTCACTGAGCAGGCGGGCTTGCTGGTCCTTTATCAGGGCGTCGTTGATGACCGTAATGGAAGAAGGCGTGTCCAGCAGCGGCGCTTCATCAAAACCGCCGACCGAGGCCTGGCGCACCTGGTAGCCGGAATCGGCTTCGCCTTCGACGCGGGTGGCAGGCAACTCGGTACTCGCGCCCAGGGCGGGGCTGGCAAGCAGGCTGAGGCACAGCAACTTAAGGGCGAAACGCGGGGCGGGCACGCCCGCCCAGGGTGCCCGGTACAACCTATCCATGAAAGCTCCTTGATGCGGCTCATTGGCAAGCGCGATGCGGCGGCTCGCTCTTGGTAGCCGGCCATCATATAGGAGGACGTTGGGTGGCTGGGGTTCGTTAACGCCGAGCTGGCGGGCGGCTTATATACAGAAGGAAGGGCGGTTTTGACGATTTCAGGTGGGATCGATAGAAAACCTGAATTAACGGTTGACGGCGATTTATATCTGTCTATAATTCGCCCCACTTCCGGCGCAGTCGAAACGGAAAACTCCTTGGTAAACAAAGAGTTATGCAGGTTTCGGCAGCGCGGTGCTTCAGGTCATCGAAGCCCGAAAGGAGTTGAAAAAGAGGTGTTGACAGCATCGAGTAACGCTGTAGAATTCGCCTCCCGCTAACGAGTGATCGTCAGCGCAAGTGGTTGAAGTTGTTAAAGATTTCCCAGCGAAACTTTGAAAGCTTCTTAAAATAACCGCTTGACAGCAACAGAGGCTGCTGTAGAATGCGCGCCTCGGTTGAGACGAAAGGTCTTAACCACCCGCTCTTTAACAACTGAATCAAGCAATTCGTGTGGGTGCTTGTGGAGTCAGGCTGATAGTCAACAAGATTATCAGCATCACAAGTTACTCCGCGAGAAATCAAAGATGTAACCAACGATTGCTGAGCCAAGTTTAGGGTTTCTTAAAAACCCAAAGATGTTTGAACTGAAGAGTTTGAT
>NZ_JCBCUY010000012.1:0-135733 GCF_059862705.1 Pseudomonas sp. MF08817 | reverse complement strand
TCGCAGTGGTTGCCGTTGAAATAGCATCACCATAATGGTGACGCGCTCCTGGGTACTCAGGTGGTTGTATTGGGTAGACATGGCAACACCTTACATCAGGCGTTGCACTTGCTCCTTGAGACCGCCCATCCTTTGACCCCGCCCTGATTCATAAAAGCCTATAGAACTACAATTTTCCGACCAAACACCTCGTTACAACAACGACACTTCACAACTGCACCGTTGAAACTAACCTAACTCTTGCCCCTTCCTACACACACCATGAACAACCGAGAGACACCCCCATGAATACAGACGATCTTCGCAAAGTTCCCACGCCCTCCGTACAGCAGGCGGACAATACCAATAGCATTGAAAACTCATCTCCTGCAGAATCCGCCGAAGACTCTAACAAAGCGAAACGCTCAACGGGTTTTATCAGTAAGTTCTGGCCTAATCGCAGTACGATCACCGTCAGTTTCATGGAAGATCTTTCCGACGAATTGAAATACCGAGTAGAACGAGTCATTCGGCGCTGGGAGCCTCACATGAGTCTGGCCATGGAATTCGTGGAAGGCAGACAGGCAAATATCCGCATTTCCCTCAATGGCATGCAGAATCGCTCAGAATTAGGTAATAACGCACTGTATATACCCGCTGACATTCCAACCCTGACGCTGGCGACCCCGTCCGACCACCCCTCGTTCGAGCCCGACCTCCTGCATGAGTTCGGCCATGCGCTAGGTTTGAACCATGAACATCAGCATCCTGACGCCAACATCCCCTGGGACATGGATAGAACCTATCGTTACTTCAAAGAGAGATTCGGTTGGGATGAGAACGACGTCAACAGCCAAATTTTCGAAGTTCATTACGACGCAGATGTATTTCGCGGCAGTTATGACAAAAAATCCATCATGCACTATCAAGTGCCTAATGAAATCACTCTTGGCGACTGGGAAGTAGGGGTCAATACCACTATTAGCGAGCAAGATAAAATTAACTTGCGCAAGATCTATCCATCCAACTAATTACGCACATTCCCCTGAATCAAAATTCAGCGCACGCCCCGGCCAATCAATCGGCAGCGTCGTGCGCTGATAGATCAAAGGCTATGGTTTTCACTTCACCTGGCCCAAATTCGCCTCACTCATGTCGAGCTCTCCCAGTACTTCACGCAATACGTCGTCGCCTATCTGGTGATGCCGGCTCAGGCTGTACAACTCCAGGCGCTGGGCCCGCAAAGCTTTCAAGCGCAGGCGCCGCTCCAACAGATCCATCTGCGAGGCCAGGGCCTGGGCTTCGGCGGAATCGTTGAACACCTCCAATTGATGGCGGTACTCGGACATGATCCGCGCCTTAAGCTCCGCGGCCAGGGCCGCTTGCGCCGCGTCCTGGGGGTTGATGGCCTCGGCCAACTCCTCCACCTCCAAGGCATGGATCGCCGCCTCGGCGGTCTTGCGCCAGGCGTCACGAATTTCACTGCGACGCTTGTCGTCCGGGCTGGCCTCGATGCCGCGTAGCAGCAAGGGCAAGGCGATGCAGGCCGCAATCAACGACAACAGGATCACCCCGGCGGCGATAAAGATCAGCAAGTCGCGCTCAGGGAAATCCTTGCCCGGGCCGATCAGCAGCGGCACCGACATCACGCCCGCCAGCGTCACCGCCCCGCGCACCCCACCCACCGTCAGCAACCAGCACGAGCGCGCCGTCGGCACCTGGGTCAATTCGCCCTTGCCGCGCCAGCGCCGCAGCAGGCCGGACAAACGCCAGATGCTTTGCACCCAGACAAAGCGCAACAACAGCAGGGCGAGGAAAATCGCCACCACGTCCAAGCAGCGATAGAGCAGCGTCGGCCACAGCGAACTCTCGTGGCTGACCACCGCCTTGATGATGTCCGGCAGTTGCAGGCCCAGCAGCAGGAAGATCAGGCCATTGAAGGCGAACTCCAACAGCGACCACACACTGCGGTTGAGCAGCCGCGTGCTGGTCTGGCGCGGCAGCAAATCGAGCCAGCTCTGCATCATCCCCGCCGCCACCGCCGAGAGGATGCCCGAGGCGCCAAGGCGTTCGGCCAGCACATAGGCGGCGAACGGCAGCAACAACATGAACACCACGTGGGTCGCCGGGTCGTCCCAGCCGCGGGCGATCATCCACGCCCGCAACCGCCCCACCAGCCAGCTCAGGGCCACGCCAATGGCCAGGCCGCCCAGCGCCACCAAGACAAACGTCAGGCTGGCGTTGGCCAGGGAAAACACCCCGGTCACGGCCGCCACCAGGGCGAACTTGAACGTCACCAGGCCCGAGGCGTCGTTCATCAGCGCCTCGCCCTGAAGCATGTGCATCAGGGGCGTGGGCAAACGGTTCTGGGAAATCGCCGAAACCGCGACGGCATCGGTGGGCGACAGCACCGCCGCCAGGGCAAACGCCACCGCCAGCGGGATGCTGGGCAACAGCCAATGAATGAAGTAACCAGCGCCCACCACCGTGAACAGCACCAACCCCACCGCCAGGGTCAGGATCGGCCCGCGCAACTTCCACAATTCGCGCTTGGGCATGCGCCAGCCATCGGAAAACAACAGCGGTGGCAGGAATAAAAACAGGAACAGTTCCGGGTCCAAGGCCACATGCAGGCCCAGGGTCGGCCACGCCAGCAAGGCCCCGGCGCCGATCTGCACCAGCGGCAGCGGCAGGGGAATCACCCGCCCGACCAAACGGGAAACGCTCACCAGCATCAGCAGAATGAGGACGGTATAAGCGGTTTGCATAAAGCGTGATTCCCAGCGATGGCATTTATCAGGCAACAGATGGCCATTTAAGTGCCATATTAGCCACTTAAGCTAGCGCCCACCGTTGCACCAAAGTCGCACCGCCGCCCGCGCGGGCGCACAAAACCCGATTGACGCCGACTCATGGCATAATCCGTGCCCTTTGGTACCCGGCACCTGTTAAAGGAGGCAATTTCTTGACCGCTTCAAGCAAAACGTTGCACCTTTTCGGCATCAAAGCCTGCGACACCATGAAAAAGGCGCGCACCTGGCTCGATGAACACGCTGTCAGCTATGACTTTCACGACTATAAAACCGCCGGCATCGACCGCGCGCACTTGACCCAATGGTGTGACGAGCACGGCTGGCAAGTGGTGTTGAACCGCGCCGGCACGACCTTTCGCAAACTCGACGACGAACGCAAAGCCGATCTCGACCAGACGAAAGCCATCGAACTGATGCTCGCCCAACCCTCGATGATTAAGCGCCCGGTGCTTGATCTGGGTGACCGAACCCTGATTGGCTTCAAGCCAGAAATCTACGCGGCAGCCCTCACGTAAGCCTGCCCATTCTTTTTTGTAGAGGTAACCGCATGTCCAATTCTTCGTTCAGCCTGGCCTTCGGTGTCGGCACCCAGAACCGTCAAGGTGCATGGCTGGAAGTGTTCTACGCCCAACCCCTGCTCAACCCGTCCGCTGATCTGATCGCCGCCATCGCGCCGATCCTGGGTTACAGCGAAGGCAACCAGGCTATCGCCTTCAGCACCGCGCAAGCGGCGCAACTGGCCGAAGCGGTCAAGCCGTTCGACGCCACCCAAGCCGCCCTGCTGACGCGCCTGGCCGAAAGCCACAAGCCGCTGGTGGCCACCGTCCTGGCGCAAGACAGCCAACTGAGTTCCACCCCCGAGGCCTACCTCAAGCTGCACCTGCTGTCCCATCGCCTGGTCAAGCCCCACGGCCTGAACCTGGCCGGGATCTTCCCGCTGCTGCCGAACGTGGCCTGGACCAGCCAGGGCGCCATCGACCTGGGCGAGCTGGCCGAGCGCCAGCTCGAAGCACGCCTGCGCGGCGACTTGCTGGAAGTGTTCTCGGTGGACAAGTTCCCGAAAATGACCGACTACGTGGTTCCGGCCGGCGTGCGCATCGCTGACGCCGCGCGCCTGCGCCTGGGCGCCTACGTGGGCGAAGGCACCACCGTCATGCACGAAGGTTTCGTCAACTTCAACGCCGGCACCGAAGGCCCGGGCATGATCGAAGGCCGCGTCTCGGCAGGCGTGTTCGTCGGCAAGGGTTCGGACCTGGGCGGCGGTTGCTCGACCATGGGCACCCTGTCCGGTGGCGGCAACATCGTCATCAAGGTCGGCGAAGGCTGCCTGATCGGCGCCAACGCCGGCATCGGCATCCCCTTGGGCGACCGCAACACCGTGGAGTCGGGCCTGTACATCACCGCGGGCACCAAGGTGGCGCTGCTGGACGAGAACAACCAACTGGTCAAAGTGGTCAAGGCCCGCGAACTGGCCGGCCAGACCGACCTGCTGTTCCGCCGCAATTCGCAGACCGGCGCCGTGGAATGCAAAACCCACAAATCGGCCATCGAACTGAACGAAGCGCTGCACGCTCACAACTAAGCAGCCACTCGATGCCCCTGGAACGGGTCGCCTTCGGGCGGCCCGTTCGCCCATACGAGCCCCCGACACCATGCTTGTGCCCTCGCCCTGGCGCGCCGACTTCCCGGCCATCGCCGCCCTGCAACGCCAGGCCCAGATCTACCTGGACAACGCCGCCACCACGCAAAAGCCCCAGGCCCTGCTCGATGCCCTGCACCATTACTACGCCAATGGCGCAGCCAATGTGCACCGTGCCCAGCACCTGCCCGGCGCCCACGCGACCCAGGCCTTTGAAGACAGCCGCCACAAAGTGGCGCAATGGCTCAACAGTGGCGATAGCGGGCACATCGTCTTCACCCACGGCGCCACCAGCGCGCTGAACCTCCTGGCCTATGGCCTGGAGCCTCTTTTCAACCCGGGCGATGAAATCGTCATTAGCGCCCTGGAACACCACGCCAACCTACTGCCCTGGCAGCAACTGGCCCAGCGCCGGGGGCTGAAACTGGTGGTCGTACCGGTGGACGCCGAGGGCCTGATCGACCTCGCCGCCGCCGCACGCCTGATCGGCCCGCGTACCCGCGTGCTGGCCGTCAGCCAGTTGTCCAACGTCCTCGGCACCTGGCAGCCGTTGGCGCCGCTCCTGGCCCTGGCCAAGGCCCAAGGCGCCTTGACCGTGGTCGATGGCGCCCAGGGCGTGGTCCATGGCCGCCATGACGTGCAGGCCCTGGGCTGCGACTTCTACGTGTTTTCCAGCCACAAGCTGTACGGCCCCGATGGCGTGGGCGTGCTCTTTGGCCGCCACGATGCACTGGCGCAACTGCGCCACTGGCAATTTGGCGGCGAGATGGTGCAAGACGCCGACTATCAACACGCCACCTTCCGCCCCGCGCCCCTGGGTTTGGAGGCCGGCACGCCGCCGATTGCCGCCGTGATCGGCCTGGGCGCCACCCTCGATTACCTCCGCGCCCTCGACCAGGACGCCGTGGCCGCCCACGAAGCCGCGCTGCACGACTACCTGCTGCGTGGCTTGCAGGCGCGCAACGGCATTCGCCTGCTAGGCCGCCCCCACGTGGCGCTGGCCAGTTTTGTCGTCGAAGGCATACACAACGCCGACCTCGCCCACTTGCTCACCGAACAAGGCATCGCCGTGCGCGCCGGCCATCACTGCGCCATGCCTCTGCTCAAGGGCATGGGGCTGGCCGGGGCGATCCGCGTCTCCCTGGCGCTGTACAACGACTCCGACGACTTGGAGCGCTTTTTCGAGGCGCTGGATCAGGCCCTGGAGCTGTTGCGATGAGCCTGCCCGGCGAGGCCGAACAAGCCTTGCAAGCCTTCGCGGCCGCGGGCGCCTGGGAGCAACGCGCGCGCCTGCTGATGCAATGGGGTGAGCGCTTGCCGGCCTTGAGCGATGAGGAAAAAACCGAAGCCAACCGAGTGCAGGGCTGCGAAAGCCTGATGTGGCTGGTGGGCGAGTTGCAGGACGGCCACTGGCAGTTTCGTGCCAGCAGCGAGGCGCGGTTGATCCGTGGGTTGGTGGCGTTGCTGCTGGCGCGGGTCAACGGCTTGTCGGCAGCAGACCTGCAAACCGTCGATTTGCCGGGTTGGTTTGCCCAACTGGGCCTGTCGCGCCAGTTATCGCCGTCGCGCAGCAACGGCTTGAATGCGGTATTGCAGCGCATGCGCCAACTCAGCCAAGCACAGGGCTGACATGGGCACGGGCTTGCCAGCGATGGCGGGCCTTCAATCGCGGCCGTATTGCCTGGCAGATTGCTATCGCAGGCAAGCCCGCGCCTACAGGTAGCGCGATACTCAGGGCGCCTTCACCCGCTCCGAAGGCCGGCGCACACCAGCCACGATCTTATCCACCGCTTTGGTCGCCGCGACCATGCCGAACGTCGCCGTGACCATCATCACCGCGCCAAAACCACCGGCGCAGTCCAGTTTCACGCCGTCGCCCACGAAGCTCTTTTGCAGGCAAATGCTGCCGTCGGGTTTGGGGTAGCGCAGCTGTTCGGTGGAGAACACGCAAGGCACGCTGTAATGGCGCGTCACTGTGCGCGAGAAGCCGTAGTCGCGGCGCAGGGTGGAGCGCACTTTTGAGGCCAGCGGGTCGTTGAAGGTGCGGTTCAGGTCGCAGACCTGGATCAGCGTCGGGTCGATCTGCCCGCCCGCGCCGCCGGTGGTGATGATCTGGATCTTGCGCCGCTTGCACCAGGCAATCAGCGCGGCCTTGGCGTTGACGCTGTCAATGCAGTCGATCACGCAGTCGATATCCGGGGTGATGTACTCGGCCATGGTCTCGCGGGTGACGAAGTCGGCCACCGCGTGCACCGTACAGTGCGGGTTGATGCCGCGCAGGCGCTCGGCCATCACCTCGACCTTGGCCTTGCCCACGGTGCTGTCCAGGGCGTGCAACTGGCGGTTGCTGTTGCTCACGCAGACGTCGTCGAGGTCGAACAGGGAAATCTCCCCCACCCCTGAACGGGCCATGGCTTCCGCCGCCCAGGAACCGACCCCGCCCACCCCGACGATGGCCACATGGGCCGCCCGCAACCGCGCCAGGCCTTCGATGCCATACAAACGGGCGATACCGGCAAACCGTGGATCTTCTGTGCTCATTGACCATTACCCCAAAAACCGGCGCGCATTATAGGGCCAGCCGCCGCCAAGTTCTAAGGCTGATTGCCGCCCGGCCCAACAGGGGGAGCGAGCCTGCTCGCGATGACGGCATTCCCACTACCGCTGAGTTTTCGCCGCCAGACGTAAGCACTTTCCCCTTCAAATGTGCGCCAACCTACCAGCAAGTGTAGGATGCGATCCCTTTGCCACTGTCGAACGCGCCCTCGTTCAACAGCCCAAGGGACCCGCTCTCGTTATGTCATCGCGTAAATTTGGACTCAACCTGGTGGTTGTGCTGGCCATCGCCGCCCTGTTCAGCGGTTTCTGGGCGCTTATCAATCGCCCAGTCAGCGCCCCCGACTGGCCTGCACAGATCTCCGGTTTTTCCTACTCGCCCTACCAACAGGGGCAGTACCCGCAGAAGCACCAATACCCCACCAACGAGCAGATGCGCCGCGACCTGGAGATGCTCAGCAAGCTCACCGACAACATCCGCATTTATTCGGTGGACGGCGCCCTGGGCGAGATTGCGACCCTGGCCGAAGAGTTCGGCCTGCGGGTGACCCTAGGCATCTGGATCAGCAAGGACCTGGCGCGCAACGAGCGGGAAATCCTCAAGGCCATCGACATCGCCAACCACTCGCGCAGCGTGGTGCGGGTGGTGGTGGGCAACGAGGCGGTGTTTCGCCGTGACATCAGCGCCGACGACTTGATCGTGCTGCTCGACCGGGTGCGCGCCGCCGTCAAAGTGCCGGTGACCACCTCCGAGCAGTGGCATATCTGGAAGAACAACCGGCAACTGGCCCAACACGTGGACCTGATCGCCGCCCACATCCTGCCCTACTGGGAAAACGTGCCGGTGGATGAGGCAGGGCAGTTCGTCATGGACCACGCCCAAGCGTTGAAAAAACTCTTCCCGAAAAAGCCCCTGCTGCTTTCCGAAGTGGGTTGGCCGAGCAACGGCCGCATGGGCGGCGGCGCCGACGCCACCCCGGCCGAGCAGGCGATTTACCTGCGCAGCCTGGTCAACCGCCTCAACCGCCAGGGCTACAACTACTTTGTGATCGAAGCCTTCGACCAGCCGTGGAAGGCCAGCGACGAAGGCTCGGTGGGCGCCTATTGGGGCGTGTTCAACGCCGCGCGCCAGCAGAAATTCAACTTCGAAGGCCCGGTAGTGGCCATCCCCCAATGGCGCGTGCTGGCCATCGGCTCGGTGGTGCTGGCGTTGCTGTCGCTGACCCTGCTGATGATCGACGGCTCGTCACTGCGCCAGCGCGGGCGCACCTTCCTGACCTTTATCGCGTTTCTGTGCGGTTCGGTGCTGGTGTGGATCGGCTACGACTACAGCCAGCAATACAGCACCTGGTTCAGCCTCACCGTGGGCTTTTTGCTCGCGCTCGGCGCGCTGGGGGTGTTTATCGTGCTGCTGACCGAGGCCCATGAATTGGCCGAAGCGGTGTGGACCCACAAGCGCCGCCGCGAGTTCCTACCCGTTGAGGGAGCTTCACCCTACCGGCCCAAGGTGTCGATCCACGTGCCTTGCTACAACGAGCCGCCCGAGATGGTCAAACAGACCCTCGATGCCCTGGCCGCCCTCGACTACCCGGACTACGAAGTCCTGATTATCGACAACAACACCAAGGACCCGGCCGTGTGGGAGCCGGTGCGCGACTACTGCGCCAGCCTGGGCCCGCGCTTCAAGTTCTTCCACGTCGCGCCCCTGGCCGGGTTCAAGGGCGGCGCGCTGAATTACCTGATCCCCCACACCGCCGCAGACGCGCAGGTGATCGCGGTAATCGATTCCGACTACTGCGTACACCCCGACTGGCTCAAGCACATGGTCCCGCACTTCGCCGACCCGCAGATCGCGGTGGTGCAGTCGCCCCAGGACTACCGCGACGCCCACGAGAGCACCTTCAAAAAGCTCTGCTACGCCGAGTACAGGGGGTTTTTCCATATCGGCATGGTCACCCGCAACGACCGCGACGCGATCATCCAGCACGGCACCATGACCATGACCCGCCGTTCGGTGCTGCAAGAGTTGGGCTGGGCCGACTGGTGCATCTGCGAAGACGCGGAGTTGGGCCTGCGGGTGTTCGAGAAAGGCCTGTCGGCGGCCTACTCCCACACCAGCTACGGCCAGGGCCTGATGCCCGACACCTTTATCGACTTCAAGAAACAGCGTTTTCGCTGGGCCTATGGCGCGATCCAAATCATCAAACGCCACAGCGCCAGCCTGCTGCGCGGCCAGGGCAGCGAACTGACCCGCGGCCAGCGCTATCACTTCCTCGCCGGGTGGCTGCCGTGGGTGGCCGATGGCATGAACATTTTCTTCACCGCCGGTGCCCTGCTGTGGTCGGCGGCGATGATTATCGTGCCGCACCGGGTCGACCCACCGCTGCTGATCTTTGCCATCCCGCCGCTGGCGCTATTCGTATTCAAGGTGGGCAAGATCCTGTTCCTCTACCGCCGCGCGGTGGGGGTGGACCTCAAGGACGCGTGCTGCGCAGCCCTGGCCGGGTTGGCGTTGTCCCACACCATCGCCAAAGCGGTGCTGTATGGTTTTTTCACCCGCAGTATTCCGTTTATTCGCACGCCCAAGAACGCCGCCACCCACGGCTTCTGGCGGGCGATCTCGGAGGCCCGCGAGGAGCTGTTCATCATGCTGCTGTTGTGGGGCGCGGCGCTGGGCATCTGCCTGGTGCAAGGCCTGCCGGGCAATGACATGCGCTTCTGGGTGGCCATGCTGCTGGTGCAATCGCTGCCGTACCTGGCGGCGCTGGTCATGGCGTTTCTCTCATCCCTGCCCAAACCTGGGCCGGCGAGCGCATAAAACCACCGAACGGCGGCCAGTGGCCGCTGTTTTGCTATAAGATTACGGCCCTTTGTGCGCCTCGCCCCCAAGGCCTGCCCGCTGCCACAGCGAGGCGCCAGCGGTTTTATTCAGCCTTGTGCCCATACCCTGTTTCCCGGAGTTCTCCATGACGGCCCACGCCGACCTTTCGCCCACCCTGCAACTCGCCTGTGACCTGATCCGCCGCCCGTCCGTGACGCCGGTCGACGCTGACTGCCAGAAGCTGATGATGCAGCGCCTGGGCGATGCCGGTTTCCAGTTGGAGCCGATGCGCATCGAGGATGTGGATAACTTCTGGGCCAGCCACGGCAAGCACGATGGCCCGGTGCTGTGTTTCGCCGGCCACACCGACGTGGTACCCACCGGCCCGGTACAGGCCTGGCAGATCGACCCGTTCGACGCAGTGATCGACGAGCACGGCATGCTCTGCGGGCGCGGCGCGGCGGACATGAAGGGCAGCCTGGCGGCCATGACCGTGGCCGCCGAGCGGTTTGTGGGCGACTACCCGGACCACCGGGGCAAAGTCACCTTCCTGATTACCAGCGATGAAGAAGGCCCGGCCCACCACGGCACCAAAGCCGTGGTCGAACGCCTGGCCGCGCGCAAGGAACGCCTGGACTGGTGCATCGTCGGCGAGCCGTCGAGCACCACCCTGGTGGGTGATGTGGTCAAGAATGGCCGGCGCGGCTCCCTCGGCGCCCGCCTCACGGTGCGCGGTGTGCAGGGCCACGTCGCCTACCCACACCTGGCGAAGAACCCGATCCACCTCGCCACCCCAGCCCTGGCGCAATTGGCCGCCGAGCATTGGGACGATGGCAATGCGTTCTTTCCGCCCACCAGTTTCCAGATCTCCAACCTCAACTCCGGCACCGGCGCCACCAACGTGATCCCCGGTGAACTGGTGGCGGTGTTCAACTTCCGCTTCTCCACCGAGTCCACAGTCGAAGGCCTGCAAAAACGCGTTGCCGATATCCTCGACCAACATGGCCTGGACTGGCACGTGGACTGGGCGTTGTCGGGCCTGCCATTCCTCACCGAACCGGGCGCGCTGCTCGACGCGGTGTCGGCGAGCATCAAGCAGGTCACCGGCCGCGACACCCAGGCCTCCACCAGCGGCGGCACCTCGGACGGGCGCTTCATCGCCACCATGGGCACGCAAGTGGTGGAGCTGGGCCCGGTCAACGCGACCATCCACCAGGTCAACGAGCGGGTTCTGGCCAGCGACCTCGACGTGCTGACCGAAATCTACTACCAGACCCTCGTCAAGTTGCTCGCCTGATGCTCACCTGCCCTATCTGCACCGCACCGCTGGCCGAGGTCGACAACGGCGTCGCCTGCCCCGCCGGGCACCGCTTCGACCGCGCCCGCCAGGGTTACCTGAACCTGCTGCCGGTGCAGCACAAAAACAGCCGCGACCCGGGCGATAACCTGGCGATGGTCGAGGCGCGCCGCGACTTCCTCAACGCTGGGCATTACGCCCCGGTGGCCAAACGCCTGGCGCAACTGGCCGCCGAGCGCGCCCCCCGGCGCTGGCTCGACATCGGTTGCGGCGAGGGTTACTACACCGCGCAAATCGCCGATGCCCTGCTGCGCGCCGACGGCTATGCCCTGGATATCTCCAAGGAAGCCGTCAAACGTGCGTGCAAGCGCAACCCTACGCTGACCTGGTTGATCGCCAGCATGGCCCGCGTGCCGCTGGCGGACGCCAGTTGCCAGTTCCTGGCCAGCGTGTTCAGCCCCCTCGACTGGCAAGAAGCCAAGCGCCTGCTCAGCCCCGGCGGCGGCCTGATGAAAGTCGGCCCCACCCGCGGCCACCTGATGGAGCTGCGCGAGCGCCTGTACGACGAAGTGCGCGAGTACACCGACGACAAGCACCTGGCCCTGGTGCCCCAGGGCATGAGCCTGCAACACAGCGAAACCCTGGAATTCAAGCTGCACCTGGCCAACCCCCAGGACCGCGCCAACCTGCTGGCCATGACGCCCCACGGCTGGCGTGCCAGCGCCGAACGCCGCGCCGAGGTCATCGACCAGGTGGCGCCGTTCGAGGTCACCGTGTCGATGCGCTACGATTACTTCGTTTTGTCTTAACCCCTAAATTCAAGGGCCCGGGCCGTTGCCTGGGCACGCAAAATCCGCGAGTGGATTTTTCAGACCCGCAGTGAGGACGTCCATGCGCCAACCCGATATCGAGATTTACCTCAAAGACACTGACACCGACTACAAGGCCATCGCCGCGTGGCTCGGCGCCGCCCTGGGGCCGTGCACCGACTGGGTGCAAAAAGGCCAGACCTACAAATGCCGCGCCGGCAACGTGCCGGTGACCTGGCTGCCCAAAGCCGTGGGCAAGTGGAACAGCCTGCACCTGGACAGCGACCAAACGCCGTGGGACGACGACATCGCCTGCGCCCGTGCCGCGTTCGCCGCGCTGAACATCGAAGTGCGCTGCGCGCCAGGCAGTTGGGTCGAGGAGGAAGGCGAGGAAGCGGCCGACCGCTGGATTCGCATCAGCAGCGACGGTGAAGAAGAAATCACCTGGAAAACGGCCTAACCTCTGCCATTTACCGGCAACCTCTGTGGGAGCGGGCCCTGCCCGCGATAGCGGTGGGTCAGCACTCATTGATGCTGAATGGGCCGCGCTCATCGCGAGCAGGCTCGCTCCCACAGTGGGTAATTGCCTGACCGCGCAAAACTCCACTTCAGTGGAGTTTTTTTTGCCCCGGATTTATGGCTGCAACTGCTGCGGCGTTTCTTCGCCCATGCAGCGCACGGCGCGCTTCTTGTTGTTGACCAGCACACCGGTCAGGCCTTTTTGCTCGGTGTCGAACAACACCAGCACGCCATCGATGCACTGCGCCACTTCGGCGGCCGGTTGCAGGGAGATCTTGTAGTCCTCGCCCGGTTGGGTCTTGAGCATGGTGAAGTCGTTGAGCAGCAGCGCGTCTTCGGGCTTGGCGAAGTGCAGGTAGCCGTAGTACCACAGGCACGCCACGGTGCCGATGATGCTGCAGACACCCGTGATAATCAGGGGGATGGCGTTACGTTCTTCACTCATTGCGGACTCTCTGAAGGTTCAATTGCAGGATTCGTGGGCGGCGGATAGTTCGGCACTTCGGCCAGGCGGCGCAAGCCGTTGAAATGCTGCGGGTCATCCAGGTAACGCAGCATCACGGCGCGCCAGACCGGGTCGGCGAACGTCTGCACGTGGCCACCGCGGGTCAGTTGCAGGACCCTGGGCGGGGGCGCAGCTTGATACAGTCCGATGCCGTTGGAAAGAGGCACGATAGGGTCATCGAGGCTGTGGTAGATCAATTTCGGCACGGTGCCCAGGCGCGGCGCGGCGTAGATCGCACTGTCGGCATCCGGCACCAGCCAAGACAGCGGCACTTGCAGGGGCCAGGTCAGCCAGGACGTGCCCAGGGCGAAGCGCCCGACCGCACGGTAGCTGGCCGGCACGCCATCGAGCACCAGGGCCTTGAGCTGGCGCTCGCGCTCGGGGTGCGCGGCCAGGTAATGCACCGCCAGCGCCCCGCCCAGGCTCTGGCCCAGCAGCACCAACGGCTTGCCCTGGACCTCGGGCGCCGCGTCCAGCCAGGCGAACGCGGCGTCGATGTCTTGGTAGATCGCCGGCAAACGCGGCGTGCCCTCGGACACGCCATAGCCGCGGTAGTCCAGCAGCAGCACTTGATAGCCTTGCTCGGGCAGCCACCAACTACCGCCCAGGTGCGCCGCCAGGTTGCCACCATTGCCGTGCAGGTGCAGCACCGTGCCCTTGACCGCCACCCCCGGCTTGGCCGGCAACCACCAGCCGCGCAGGCGCACGCCATCGGCGGTGGTCAGGTTGACATCGCGGTACGCCAGCCCCGCTTTGGTCGGGGTGAACGGCAGGCCCGGCTCGGGGTAGAACAGCAGCGAGCTGCAACCGCCCAGGGCCAACAACAGGCACAGAATGCCGAGGGTTCTCATCCGGTGACGCCTCGTGAAAGGGGTGGAAAGACAATCGCGTAAAAGCCTCAGCGTTCTCCTGTGAAAACGACGCTGGCGTGGGAGCGGGCTCGCCCCCTCTCACAGACACAAGAAAAAAATCCCACATAGAGCCAGCAAAGAACTCACAGGATATTGGAGTAATCCGCCTCGATCCGGTCCAGGCTCAGGTGGTTGAGGAAGTTGGAGAAGCACATCCACGCCGACAGGGCATTCATGTCGCGGAACTGGTCGGGCAAGTACTTGGGCGGCACCACCAGGCCTTCGTCCACCAATTGGCGCAGGGTACGCATGTCCTCCAGGGTGGTTTTGCCGCAAAACAGCAGCGGCACCTGCTCCAGCTTGCCTTTGCGCACGGCCAACTGAATGTAGTTGTAAACCATGATGAAGCCCTTGAGGTAGGACAAGTCCTTGGTGAACGGCAGGCCATTGGGCACCGAGCCACGGAAAACCCGACTGGCGTTACCGTAGCTTTCCGCCATCTCGAAGCCCTGCTCGCGGAAGAACTCGTACACCTGCAAAAAGTCCGCGCCCTCCTCCACCATGTGGATGGCACGGGTGCGGTTGGTCAGTTTGCGCAAGCGGCTGGGGTAGGAAGCGAAGGTGATGATTTCCATCAGGATCGCCAGGCCTTCCTGGGTCACGGTCGAGGACGGCGGGCCTTTGGACAGGAAGGTGCAGATCGGCTGGTTCTGGCCGTTGAGGGTAGTGCCCACGTGCACCAGGCCTTCGTGGACTTCCAGGGCGCGCACGTCGCGCTCGTTGAACATGGCGTCGGTGCGGATCTTGATGTAGTCGGCGCCGGCCGCCGCGTCCGCGACAATGCCGTCGGACTCGAACACCCGGATGGTTTCCTCGGCCTCGCCAAACACCTTGTTCAGGCGGCTTTGCAGCAGGCTCACGGCTTGCTTGGCGCTGAGCAGCTTGGGTTCGTCCTTGAGGTCGCCGCGCCCGTCGATGTTGTTCAGGTAATCGGACAGCATCAGGCCCAGGTCGGCCAGGGTCGGGTCGCCGGCGTGGAAGGCATCGGAGGCGGCGCCATACAGCTCCTGGGATATCAGGCCGAAATCCTCGGTGCCGCGCGCTTCGAGCATGCGCACCACCATGCGGTATTCCTTGCACATGCGCCGCATGATCTGCCCGACCGGGTTGAACTGGCCCAGTTGCCGGGTGATGTCGCGCTCGATGTTCTGGAACTCCAGCTTGACCTTGCTGGAGTCGAACGCCAGCGGCCGGCCCAGGTAGTAGTCGCGGTCCACGGCGGGCATTTCCTTGCCCTTGCCCTTGAGAAAGCCCCGGCGGATGTTGTCGTCCCACTTCACCGCATCCAGTACGCGGATCGGCGTCTGCGCCATCACGATGCGATCAGACAAGGCGCGTATCGTTTGCTGGTAATCGTCCACCCGAAACTCCTCTGAATGCTTTACGGCTTGGCGTTGGCTGGGCGTTTGTAGCGGGCCACTTCGACAAAGGCGTCGGCGTTGGCCGGGTCATCGAGGTAGGCGAACACCTGCGCCATGGGGCTTTGGACTGCCAGCCCCGGGCCTTGTTCGGTGTCCAGCGGCGCGCCCTTGAGCAGGCCCCGCGCCGCGGCATCGCCGATTGCCTCAAGGTCGAGACTGTAGACCACCAATTCGTGGTCTTCATCGAGTTCAAAGCCTGCCAGGGTGAAACCGCCACCATAGGCGGCGGGCACTTTGCCCCAGGCGTACCAGCGCACATCGTGGCGGGTCACAGTAAAACCGTAGGCTTCGCGCTCCCGGGGGCGGGCCCGGGCGTAACTGACCGCTTGGTATTGGTCCTTGCCGACGCGGCTCAACTCCAGGTTGAGGGGCTCGCCCCAACTGTTCTTGCTGGTCCATTTGCCCAGCAAACCGGCCGGCAGGGCCTGGTGCTCGGCCATCGGTTGGGTGAAGGTCACCAGGCAGCCGCCTAGCAGCATGAAGGCCAGGGTCATCAGCAGCACACGCCAGGTTTTCATTGGTTTCTCCTGATTGCCCCCACTCGGCGCCCTAGGCCGAGGCCAGCACCAAGTGCATGTGGCGCTTGAGGATGCCGAGCATTTCTTCTTCGGCTTGTGGCTCAGGGCCATTAAGCAGGCCCTGATACTCCATCCGTCCGATAATCGCCGTCAACACTTTGGCATCCTGCTGTGGCTCACGCGACCCCAGCACCTGGAAAAAATGGCAAGTGCCCTGTAGGAGAATTTGCTGGTGCGAGCGCACCAACAGCGCCAACCGTGGGTTGAGCAGGGCTTCCTGGCGAAACGCCTGCTCGGCCATCAGGTGCTCGCGGCGGGTGTGCAACTGGTGCTGCACGTAGTCGGCGGTCAGCCGCGCGATGTCGTCGGCCAGTTGGCTGCGCGCCGCCACGCTGCCATCGCCAAAGGCGACCATCTCGCGCAGCAGGCCTTCGTTGTTGGCCCACAGCTTGGCCATGAAGGCCGCACTGCGTTCCACGTATTGGGCGAAGGTATCGGTGAGCAGGTCATCGATATCCTTGAAGTAGTAAGTGGTCGCCGACAGCGGCACCGCTGCCTCGGCGGCCACGGCACGGTGGCGTACCGCACGCACGCCATCGCGCACGACGATGCGCATCGCCGCATCGAGAATGTCCTGCCGACGCTGCTCACTGCCCTGGCGGCTGGGCTTGCGCCCCTGGTACTGAACGCTTTGCGCGACCGCAGTGGCAACGCCAGCTGCACCTTCTTGAGCAATTGCAGGGTTCACGGCAGGTCTTCCTCTTTACGGTCGGATAGGTAACAAGTTGATACGTTTGTTCCATTCAGGCAATAAAAAGCCGCCCGGCAAGGCTGATATCGGCCAAACCAGGCAAACCCTGAACGGCGCTGTAGCAAGCGGGCTTGCTACAGCGCGGGTTGCCTTGACTGGTTGATATCAGCCCGCTGTAGGCGGCGGGGGTGCAGTCGCGTCAGGCTTGCGGGCGCATGTGCGGGAAGAGGATCACGTCGCGGATCGACGGGGAGTTGGTCAGCAGCATCACCAAGCGGTCGATGCCAATGCCTTCACCGGCGGTCGGCGGCATGCCGTATTCCAGGGCGCGGACGAAATCGGCGTCGTAGTGCATGGCTTCGTCGTCGCCGGCATCCTTGTCGGCCACCTGGGCCATGAAGCGCTCGGCCTGGTCCTCGGCGTCGTTGAGCTCGGAGTAGGCGTTGGCGATTTCACGGCCGCCGATAAACAGCTCGAAGCGGTCGGTGACATTCGGGTTGTCGTCGTTGCGGCGCGCCAGCGGCGAGACTTCAAACGGGTATTGGGTGATGAAGTGCGGCTGTTCCAGCTTGTGCTCCACCAGTTCCTCGAAAATCATCACCTGCAACTTGCCCAGGCCTTCAAAGCCCAGCACCTTGGCGCCGGCCTGCTTGGCGATGGCACGGGCCTTGTCGATGTCGTTGAGGTCATCGGCAGTCAGTTCAGGGTTGTATTTGAGGATCGAGTCGAACACCGACAGGCGCACGAACGGCTCGCCGAAGTGGAACACCTTGTCGCCGTAGGGCACGTCGGTGCTGCCCAGCACCAGTTGCGCCAGCTCGCGGAACAGTTCTTCGGTCAGGTCCATGTTGTCTTCGTAGTCGGCGTAGGCCTGGTAGAACTCCAACATGGTGAATTCGGGGTTGTGGCGGGTCGAGACACCTTCGTTGCGGAAGTTGCGGTTGATCTCGAAGACCTTCTCGAAACCACCGACCACCAGGCGCTTGAGGTACAGCTCGGGGGCGATGCGCAGGAACATTTCCATGTCCAGGGCATTGTGGTGAGTCTCGAACGGCTTGGCCGCCGCACCGCCGGGGATGGTTTGCAGCATGGGCGTCTCGACTTCAAGGAAGTCGCGGGCCATCAGGAAACTGCGGATGTGGGCGATCACTTGCGAGCGCACGCGGAAGGTCTGGCGTACTTCTTCGTTGACGATCAGGTCAACGTAGCGCTGGCGGTAGCGCTGCTCGGTGTCGGAGAGGCCGTGGTGCTTGTCCGGCAGCGGGCGCAGGGATTTGGTGAGCAGGCGCACGCTGGTCATTTCCACGTACAGGTCGCCCTTGCCGGAACGGGCCAGGGTGCCTTCGGCGGCAATGATGTCGCCCAGGTCCCAGGTTTTCACCGCGGCCAGGGTTTCTTCGGGCAGGGTCTTGCGGTTGACGTAGACCTGGATACGCCCGGTCATGTCCTGGATCACCATGAACGAGCCACGGTTGAGCATGATGCGACCTGCCACCTTGACCGGAATCGCCGCTTCGGCCAGTTCTTCCTTGGTCTTGTCGGCGTACTGCTTCTGCAAGTCTTCGCAGTAGGCGTCGCGACGGAAGTCGTTGGGGAAGGCGTTGCCCTTGGCGCGCTCGGCCGCAAGCTTTTCCTTGCGCAGGGCGATCAGGGAGTTTTCTTCCTGTTGCAGGGCTTGGTCGAGTTGTTGGTCGCTCATGTCTTTAAAGATTCCATCACAGGTTCGTTGCCCCCAGCCTGCGGCTGGGGATCGCGGGCAAGCCCGCTCCCACAGGGAGCGCGCCATGCCCCGTATTGCGGACTTACAGGCCTTGTTTGAGGCTGGCGATCAGGTATTCGTCGATATCGCCGTCGAGCACTTTGTCGCAGTCGCTGCGCTCGATGTTGGTGCGCAGGTCTTTGATGCGCGAAGCGTCCAGCACGTACGAGCGGATCTGGTGGCCCCAGCCGATATCGGACTTGGTTTCTTCCAGAGCCTGAGACGCGGCGTTGCGCTTTTGCACTTCCTGCTCATACAAACGGGCCCGCAGCATTTTCATGGCGGTGTCTTTGTTCGCATGCTGGGAACGTTCGTTCTGGCAGCTGACCACGGTGTTGGTCGGTACGTGGGTGATACGCACGGCCGAGTCGGTGGTGTTCACGTGCTGGCCACCGGCGCCGGAGGAACGATAGGTATCGATCCGCAGGTCGGAGGGGTTGATGTCGATTTCGATGTTGTCGTCGATTTCCGGCGACACGAACACGGCCGAGAACGAGGTGTGGCGACGGTTGCCGGAGTCATACGGGCTCTTGCGCACCAAGCGGTGCACGCCGATCTCGGTACGCAACCAGCCAAAGGCGTATTCGCCCTTGATGTGCACGGTGGCGCCCTTGATCCCGGCGACTTCGCCGGCGGACAGTTCCATGATCGTGGCGTCGAAGCCACGCTTGTCGGCCCAGCGCAGGTACATGCGCAGCAGGATGTTGGCCCAGTCCTGGGCCTCGGTGCCGCCGGAACCGGCCTGGATATCCAGGTAGGCGTTGTTGGCGTCCATCTCACCGCTGAACATGCGACGGAATTCGAGTTTTTCCAGGGACTCGCGCAGGCGCTCGACTTCGGCGGCTACGTCATCGACGGCAGCCTGGTCTTCTTCCTCGGCGGACATCAGCAGCAGGTCCTTGGCATCGGCCAGGCCACTGTGCATTTCATCCAGGGTTTCTACGATCTGCGCCAGCATCGAACGCTCGCGCCCCAGTTCCTGGGCGTAGGTTGGGTTGTTCCAGACACTCGGATCTTCAAGCTCGCGATTGACCTCGGTCAGGCGCTCATGCTTTTGATCGTAGTCAAAGATACCCCCGAATAGTTTCGGAGCGCTCGGACAGGTCCTTGATACTGTTAAGGATCGGGTTGATTTCCATGGCAGGCAGCACTCGTTGGCGAACTTTTGAAAGCCGGCGAGTATAAACGCAATCAGCCCACAGCGGCAGCCCGCCTGGCAGCCGATAGGCAAATCAATCGGCCACAAGCGCACGGTGCCCGTCGTCAATGCCTTGGGCGGCAAACAGCCCGCTGCGGCTCGAACACCTACAGCAACTTCCCTGCTTATTCGCAGTAAGCAGATACGCTGCTGCATATGTAGGAAACAATAACCCGCACTAGAAGACACTTCGCACAATAACCGTTATTGCACTAAACCCAGGTTTTTCCTAACACTATTCAGGCAAGCAATAACACCCACCAACAATCAGGAAAAAGTTGCACATAACAACTACTGCCTATTTTCTGACTTACTCAACGGAGGAAAATAAAAGTGTTCGACATCAACCAACACCGACACAATTATTTCTACAACCTTGAAACCGTGATTGACGGCATCATTCCCGATGCGCTGTGCGACACCCTCAGAGAACGGGCCAACGCTATTATCCAGGCCAATAAAGTTGACCTGGTTCGGCATGAAAGCCTGGGCACCGATGCCGTATCGGACTTGGGGGGCGCTTATAACCATCACATCTTCAAGGGCAGCGATATCCGTCAGCACTTTCCCGAACTCAACGCGGTGTATCACTCGCTGGTACCGCTGATAAGCCTTATCACCCACACGGACACCGTGGTGTCGCCCTACCCGGCGTCGGATATCAATATAAAAGCCTACCCGCCCGGCGGCGGAACCCTGGGGCTGCATTACGACACCAACGGCATCACGGTATTGCTGTTCCTGACCACCAACCATGAAGCGCCGTTGCGCATGCAGGTCGAACGCTCCCACCCGAGCAAGAAGCAACCCTGGGTCGAACACCGCAAGATCTTCGCCAAGAAGGGTTCACTGCTGGTCATGCAGGGGCGCAAGAGCCTTCACGACAGCGAGCCCACGGTGACCGAACAGAAGCTCTCGGTGGTGTACAACTACTACGAGCGCCACGATACCTACCGCCACGAAGACTTCGATAATTTCGTCTACTACGGCATCAAGCCCAAGACCCTGGAACCCGAGCAGACCGCCTAGGCGATACCAGCACTGCACTGGGCGCCAGCGGCTCATCGCCGGCGCCGCTTCTAACCACAACCTGTGGAACCTTGCATGAAGTTGAAAAAAATCGATCTGTTGGCCGGCGTATTGGTGACCGTGATCTGGGGCTGTAACTTTTCCGTGATCGGCTTGGGGCTCAAGTCCCTCGACCCTTTTCTACTGACCCTGCTCAGGTTTTTCCTCTGCGCCATACCCCTGGCCCTGTTCATCAAAAAGCCGCCGAACATCGGTTACCGCACCTTGGCGTTATATGGCGTGCTGTTTGGCGCCGGGTTGTGGTGGGTGGTCAACTTTGCCATGTATAACGGCCTGTCGCCGGGCATGTCTTCGGTGTTCTTGCAGTTCAGTGCGTTTTTTACCATCGTGCTAAGTAGTCTATTTCTTAAAGAAAGGATTAACGCCGTGCACGGGGCCGGTATGTTATTTGCCGGCGCCGGGTTATTGATGATGTTGTACTTGGCCGAACAATCGTCCACCACGACGGGGATCTTGTTGGTATTGTTGGCGGCACTTTCCTGGTCGCTGTGCAACCTCATCGTCAAAGTCAAAAAACCGCAGAACATGATCGCGTTTATTGTCTGGTCGAGTTTATTTTCGGTGCCGGCGATTTTAATCATGACCCTGTTTGCCGAAGGGTTGCGCCCATTTCGCAATTTGCTCGACGACTTCACTTGGGGTGCGGGCTTTTCGCTGTTTTTCCAGAGTTACATCACCACGATCCTGGGCTACTGGGTGTGGAACAACTTGATGAAACACTACCCCGCGTCGCTGGTCGCACCGTTGTCGCTGATCGTTCCGGTGTCGGGGGTGCTCACCTCCTACCTGTTTTTCGATGAGCGCCTGAGCCCCGCCCAAGGGCTGGCGATTGCGCTGGTGCTGATCGGCATTGCGATCTTCATCAATTCAGAGCGGATTGCCCGGCGCTTTATCAAGGCCACGCCCGGCACCGCCTCGCCCCTGTGAGTGCCGCACGCCAGCCACAGGGCGGGCGGTCACTCAACGCCCACCCGGTTGCGGCCGTTGTGCTTGGCCAGGTACAGGCCCTTGTCCGCCGCCGAGATCAGCTGCCGGCAATCGCTGCCCTGCTGTGGGGTGATGGTGGACAGGCCGATGCTGATGGTCAGGCTCGCGCCTTCGGTGGGGGCGATGTGGGGGATTTTCAGGGCGGCGACGGTCTGGCGCAGTTTTTCCGCCACCAGGCGCGCACCGCCGGGCGAGGTGTTGGGCAGCACCAGCACGAACTCTTCGCCGCCGTAGCGGGCCGGCAGGTCCGAGGGGCGGCTGCTGGCATCGCGAATGGCCAAGGCCACTTTGCGCAGGGCTTCGTCGCCCTCCAGGTGGCCGAAGGTGTCGTTGTAGGTTTTGAAGTAGTCGACGTCGATCATCAGCAGCGACAACTGGGTCTGGTCGCGCATGGCGCGGCGCCATTCCAGTTCCAGGTATTCGTCGAAGTGGCGGCGGTTGGACAGCCCGGTCAAGCCGTCGGAGTTCATCAAGCGTTGCAGCACCAGGTTGGTGTCGAGCAACTGCTGCTGGCTGACCCGCAGCGCGCGGTACGCGGCGTCACGCTGCAACAGGGTCATGAAGGAGCGCGAGTGATAGCGGATGCGTGCCACCAGTTCGATGTTGTCCGGCAGTTTGACCAGGTAATCGTTGGCCCCGGCCGCGAAGGCCGCGCTTTTAATCATCGGGTCTTCCTTGGTGGAGAGCACGATGATGGGGATGTCCTTGGTGGCCGGGTGGTTGCGGTACTCGCGCACCAGGCTCAGGCCGTCCAGGCCGGGCATGACCAGGTCCTGGAGGATCACCGTGGGCTTGATGCGAATCGCCTGGGCAATGGCCTGGTGGGGGTCGGAGCAGAAGTGAAAGTCGATGTTCTCTTCATTGGCCAGCCCACGCCGCACAGCTTCGCCGATCATCGCTTGGTCATCGACTAACAACACCATGGCGGCATTTTCATCGTTCTTGAATTCGTCGAGCTGTAAGTTATGCATGTGCGGTCACCTGAAAGACTACGTGGCCAAAAAAGCAGTAATTGTCGGTCATTGGGCAAATATCTCCAGCAAACGTGGGGCGATCCTGTCCAGCGGGCAGATCTCCACGGCGGCGTCGATGGCGGCGGCAGCCTTGGGCATGCCATACACCGCGCAACTGTTCTGGTCCTGGGCGATGGTCAGGTAGCCCTGCTGGCGCATCAACTTGAGCCCTTGGGCGCCGTCGCGGCCCATGCCGGTAAGCAAGACGCCCACGGCATCGCCGTTCCAGTAACTGGCGACGCTCTCGAAAAACACGTCGATGGACGGCCGGTAGATCTCGTTGACCGGCTCGGCGGTGTAAGCCAGGGTGCCGTTTTTCAACAAGCGGATATGGTGGTTGGTGCCGGCCAGCAGCACGGTGCCGGGTTGCGGCGGCTCGCCCTCGCGGGCCAGGCGCACCGTCAGGCCCGAGGCGCTGCTCAGCCATTCGGCCATGCCTTGGGCGAACACCTGGTCCACGTGCTGCACCAGCACGATGGCGGCGGGAAAGTTGGCCGGCAAGCCCTTGAGCAAGATTTCCAGGGCTGCCGGGCCACCCGCCGACGAGCCGATGGCCACCAGGCTCTGGCGCTGCACCATGGTGCGCAGGGGCTTGGGCTCGGCGCGCACGCGGCTGCCGCTCTGGCCCACCAGCCAACCGATATTGAAGATCTTGCGCAGCAGCGGCGCGGCGGCCTCCTTGGCATTGCCGCCGCCGATGGCCGGTGTATCGACCACATCCAGCGCGCCGTGGCCCATGGCCTCGAACACGCGGTGGACATTCTGCTGGCGATCGACGGTGACGATGACGATGGCGCACGGGGTTTCGGCCATGATCCGCCGCGTGGCTTCCACGCCGTCCATCACCGGCATTATCAGGTCCATCAGGATCAGGTCCGGGGTCAGCTCGGCGCAGCGCTGCACCGCTTCCTGGCCATTGCTGGCCACCCACACCACTTCATGGGCGGGCTCGAAGGCCAAGGCGCGGCGCAGGGCCTCGATGGCCATGGGCATATCGTTGACGATGGCGATTTTCATGCGTGGGCTCCTCCGATGAGCTCAACCACAGCATCGAGCAGGGCGTCGTCATGGAAGCTGGCTTTGGCTAGATAGTAGTCGGCCCCAGCGTCCAGTCCACGGCGACGGTCTTCTTCACGGTCCTTGTACGACACCACCATCACCGGCAGTGACTGCAAACGGTTGTCGCGGCGCAGCAGGGTGACCAGCTCGATGCCGTCCATGCGCGGCATGTCGATGTCGGTAATCAGCAGGTCGAAGTTCTCCGAACGCAGGGCGTTCCAGCCGTCCATGCCATCGACCGCCACCGCTACGTCGTAACCGCGGTTGAGCAGCAACTTGCGCTGCAACTCGCGCACGGTGAGGGAGTCATCCACCACCAGCACGCGCTTGCGTGCCACTTGGGCCACGTGTTGGCTGTGGCGGGCGATACGTTCCAGGCGCCCGGTGTTGAGCAGTTTGTCCACCGAACGCAGCATGTCTTCGACATCGACGATCAGCACCACCGAGCCATCGTCCAGCAGCGCCCCGGCGGAAATGTCCTGGACCTTGCCCAGGCGATCGTCCAGGGGCAGCACCACCAGGGTGCGCTCGCCGATAAAGCGTTCCACCGCCACCCCATACACCGCATCGCGCTCGCGGATTACCACGACCTTGAGGGTTTGCGCGGCGTTTTGCGCGGCCGGGCGTTGCAACAGCTGGCTGGCGGCCACCAGGCCGACATGGCGGCCTTCGTGCCAGAAGTGCTGGCGGCCTTCGACCTGCACGATGTCGTCCGGCTCCAGGTCGCACATGCGTTCGATGTGGGCCAGCGGAAAGGCGTAGGCCTCCTCGCCCACTTCCACCACCAGGCTGCGCACCACCGAGAGGGTCAGCGGCACTTCCAGGTGGAAGCGGCTGCCCTGCCCCGTGGTCTGCTCCAGCACCACCGCACCGCGCAGTTGGCGCACCATGTGCTGCACCGCGTCCAGGCCGACGCCGCGCCCGGACAGTTCGGTGACCTTGTCCCGCAGGCTGAAGCCCGGTAGGAACAGGAAGGTCAGCAACTCTTCTTCGCTCAACTGGGCGGCGGTTTCGGCCGGGGACAACTGGCGCTCGATGATGCTGCGGCGCACCCGGTCCAGGTCGACACCGTTACCGTCGTCACTCAGTTGCAGCACCAGCAGCCCGGCCTGGTGGGAAGCGCGCAGGCGGATCAGGCCTTCGGCAGGTTTGCCGGCCAGCAGGCGCTGCTCGGGCATTTCGATGCCGTGATCCACCGCGTTGCGCAGCAAATGGGTCAGAGGCGCTTCGAGTTTTTCCAGCACGTCACGGTCGACCTGGGTTTTTTCCCCTTCGATCTCCAGGCGCACTTGCTTGCCCAGGCTGCGGCCCAGGTCGCGGACCATACGCACCTGCCCCGCCAGCACATCGGCGAAGGGCCGCATGCGGCAGGCCAGGGCCGTGTCATAGAGCACCTGGGCGCGTTGGCTGGCCTGCCAGCCGAACTCATCCAGCTCGGCGGCCTGTTCGGCCAGCAGTTGCTGGGATTCGGCGAGCATGCGCCGGGCATCGCTGAGCACTTCCTGGGCTTCGAGGCTCAGTTCGTGTTCCTTGAGGTGTACGTTGAGGCTTTCCAGGGCGCGCAGGCCGTTGTTCTGCATGCGCTTGAGGCGCTGCAACCCGGTCAGCCAGGGCTTGAGGCGCTGGGTTTCGACCAGGGATTTGCTCGACAAATCCAGCAGGCTGTTGAGCCGCTCGGCGGTCACCCGCAACACCCGCTCGCCGCCCTCGGTGACGGTGCGCGTGCCACGGCCCCGCTCCACCGTGGGCGCCGGCATCTGCGCTTCGCGCAGCAGGGTATCGAGCACCGGCGCCTCGGGGGGTGGTTCGCTGGGTTCCGGCGCCGCGGACACCGCGGACACCGTGGGCGGCGCGGGCACGGGGGCGGCGGCCGGGTCGAGCAGGCGCTCCATCAGGCCCACATAGGCCTCGATATCCGCCGGCGCCAGGCTATTGCCCGGCGTGGCGATGCGCATCAGGTAATCGGTGCCTTGCAGCAAGGCGTCGATGTGCTCCGGGCGCAGCAGCAGGCGCCCTTCCTGGGCACTGACCAGGCAATCTTCCATCACGTGGGCGACGCTGACCCCGGCGTCCACGCCGACGATCCGCGCCGCGCCCTTGAGGGAGTGGGCGGCGCGCATGCAGGCTTCGAGCTGGTCGGCCTGGGTCGGGTTGCGTTCCAGGGCCAGCAGCCCGGCGTTGAGAACCTGGGTCTGGGCGTCGGCTTCCAGGCTGAAGAGTTCCAGCAACGAGGCGTCGCGCATCTGATCGGGGGTCATGTCAGGCTCCGGGTCACGGCGGCCAGCAGTTGTTCTTCATCGAGCCAGCGCAGGCTGCGGCCCTTGAAAGGCAGCACGCCACGGGTGTACTTGGCGCTGGCCTGGGGGCCGGGCACCGAGGCGGCGTCGAGGGCGTGCTGGTCGATGGCGTGGATGCCATCCACCTCATCCACCGGCACCACCACCGGGCCACCGTGGGCGGCGATGATAAGCATGCGCGGCGTCACCCGCCCGCCGGCTGAGGCCACGGGGGCGGGGTCCAGCCCCAGCAGCTCCACCAGCGACAGGCACGCCACCAGCGCACCGCGCACATTGGCCACGCCGAGCAAGGCCCGCGAACGCTGGTGCGGCAGGGAGTGAATGGGTTGCTGCGGCGCCACTTCCACCAGGCAACGGGTCACCAGGCCCAGCCACTCTTCGCCCAGGCGGAACATCAACAGCGAGCGGGTGACGACGTCGGCTTCCTGCTCGGCGCCGGCGTGGTGGTCTTCCTGTTGCAGGGTGTAGCGGTCGAGCAGGCGCGTGGCGGCGGCCGAATACACCGCGCAGTTGCGGCAATGGATATGGTCGGCCAGCAAGGGGCAGGTTTTGTCGCCATGGATGCCGATACGGTTCCAGCAGTCATCGATGGCCTGGGCATCGGCGCAGGTGACGTTCAACGCAGCGGATTGACTCATCGTTTACGCTCACTGTCGGCGCCGCGCTCACTGCGCGCGGCACGTTGCTGCAATCGGCGGGCCCCCGCCTCGTCGCCCTGGGAAGCCAACAGGGCGGCCAAGTGCATCAGGGCTTCGGCGTGTTGCGGGTCCAGGTACAAGGCCTTGCGGTAAAAGCCCTGGGCCTGCAGCGCGCTACCGGCCACGTCGCTGAGCAGGCCGAGCCAGTAGAACACCTGGGCCACCGGCTCGTGGCTGCGCAAATACTGTTCACAGGCGCGCTGCGCTTCGCTGCTTTTCCCTTCATTGGCCAGGGCAGCGATGGTGGCGAGCAAGGCCTGGGCATCGCTGGCCGGGGCCACGGGCTTGCTCACCGGGCTGGCGGGCGCGCTGCTGATAAAGGGCCGCGCCCGCACAGGCAATGGTGCCGGGGCGCGAATCGGCGGCGGCACCGGCAAAGGTGTGGGCACAAAGCGGGGTGCAGGTTCCACGGCGGTGTGGCGGCTGAAGGCAAAAGACTGGGCAATACCAATCGAACGCATGCCCAAACGCCCCAGCAGGCTGCCTTCGGCCGGGCCGATGAACAGCACGCCGTCGGTGTGGGTCAGGCGTTTGAGCACCTCGAACACCTGCTGCTGGGTGGGCTGGTCGAAGTAGATCAGCAGGTTGCGGCAGAACACGAAATCAAAGGGCGCTTCATTGGCCAGCAAGGTCGGGTCGAGCACGTTGCCCACGTTCAGCGCCACTTGCTCGCGCACCCGCGCACTGAGCTGGTAGCCGTCCGCCCCGGCGCTGAAGTAGCGCTCGCGAAAATCCCCCAGTTGCCCACGGAACGAGTTCTTGCCGTACACCGCGCGCTTGGCCCGCTCCACCGACAGCGGGCTGACATCCAGGCCCTGAACCTTGAACTGATGGGGCGCCAGCCCCGCATCGAACAGCGCCATGGCGATGGAGTACGGCTCCTCGCCCGTGGAACACGGCAGGCTGAGGATGCGCAGCGCACGCATGTTGTTCAGCTCGCCCAAGCGCTTGAGGGCCAGTTTGCCCAGGGCGGCGAAGGATTCGGGGTAACGGAAAAACCACGTCTCGGGGACGATCACCGCTTCGATCAGCGCCTGTTGCTCGTCCCGCGAGCCCTGCAAGCGTTGCCAATACTGGTCGCTGCTCAGGCCCTCGGCCGCCAGGCTGCGCTGGCGCACGGCGCGCTCGATGATTGCCGGGCCGACGGACGCCACGTCCAGGCCGATGCGCTCTTTGAGGAAGTCGAAAAACCGCTGGTCGCTGCTCATGGCTGCGCCTCCAACGGATCGAGGCCCGTTGCCTGCGCGGGGAACAACAGCCCCCGCACGTCGTCATCCAGCAGGTCGGCGACACGGATCCATTGCACCAGGCCCTCTTCGTCCTGGCGCACCGGGCCCAGGTAGCGGGCAGCGGGGTTGTCCAGGCCATAGGGCTGGAAGTCTGCCGGGTTGCAGCGCAGGGTATCGGTGGCCTGTTCGAGCACCAGCCCCAGCACTTGGCCGGGGCGGTAGTTGACCAGCACCCAGCGCGTGCTGGTGCGCGCCTGGGCCGGGTGGCCGAAGGCCAGGGCACTGAGGTCGATCACCGGCACCACCACACCGCGATGGCCGAACACCCCGGCGACCCAGGCCGGGGCCCGGGCGATAGGCTTGAGCGGCAGGCGCGGGAGCACTTCCAGCACCTCGGTGGCCTTGAGGGCAAAGCGTTCGTTGGCAATGCGAAACAACAGGAACAGCGCCGCGCTGGCGCCCTGTTTGAGCGCGCTCTGGCTCATCAGACTTTGAAACGCGAGACGCCGCTGCGCAGCCCCACCGCGACCTGGCTCAACTCGTCGATGGCGAAACTGGCCTGGCGCAGGGATTCCACGGTCTGGCTGCTGGCATCGCCCAGTTGCACCAGCGCATGGTTGATCTGCTCGGCGCCAGTGGCCTGGGCCTGCATGCCTTCATTGACCATCAGCACCCGCGGCGCCAGGGCCTGGACCTGATGAATGATCTGCGACAGTTGCTCGCCCACCTGCTGCACCTCGGACATGCCGCGGCGCACCTCTTCGGAGAACTTGTCCATGCCCATCACCCCGGCCGACACCGCCGACTGGATCTCGCGCACCATTTGCTCGATGTCGTAGGTGGCGACGGCGGTCTGGTCCGCCAGGCGTCGCACTTCGGTGGCGACCACGGCAAAACCGCGGCCGTACTCACCGGCCTTTTCGGCCTCGATGGCGGCGTTGAGGGACAACAGGTTGGTTTGGTCGGCGACCTTGACGATGGTCACCACCACTTGGTTGATGTTGCCGGCCTTCTCGTTGAGGATCGCCAACTTGGCGTTGACCAGGTCGGCGGCGCCCATCACCGAGTGCATGGTGTCTTCCATGCGCGCCAGGCCTTGCTGGCCGGAACCGGCCAAAATCGAGGCCTGGTCGGCGGCGGTGGAGACTTCGGTCATGGTGCGGACCAAGTCCCGGGAAGTGGCAGCGATCTCGCGGGAAGTGGCGCCGATTTCCGTGGTCGTGGCCGCCGTTTCGGTGGCGGTGGCCTGTTGTTGCTTGGAGGTGGCAGCGATTTCCGTCACCGAAGTGGTGACCTGCACCGATGAGCGCTGGGCCTGGGACACCAGGGCCGTGAGCTCGGCCATCATGTCGTTGAAGCCGGTTTCCACGGCGTTGAATTCGTCCTTGCGCGCCAGGTCCAGGCGCCCGCTGAGGTCGCCGGTGCGCATCACGTCGAGGATTTCCACGATGCGCTTCATCGGCGCCATGATGGTGCGCATCAGCAGCCAACCGCACAGGCCGGCGGCGATCACCGCCAGCAGCAGGGAAACGCCCATGCTCACTTTGGCGGCGGTGACTGCATCGCCAATGGCATCGGTGGCGCTGGTGGCCGACTCGCGGTTGTGGTCGATGACCCCGTTCAGATGCTGGCGCCCGGCTACCCAGGCGGGGGTCAATTCGTTGTCCAACGCCGCGCGGGCCTGGTCGTAGGCCTTGGCTTCGTACAGCGCCAGCACATTGTTCAGGGCTTTGTTGAAGGCCTGGCGGCGCTGCTCGAATTCATCGAAGGAGGCTTTGTCGAGCGCATCGAAAATGGTGCCGTGATAGTTGGCGATTTCCTGGTTCAGCCGCGCCTCGAAACTGGCGTAGGCGGCCTTGTCGGCCGGGGTCAGTTCGCGGCGGTCGGACAGGCCGACAATCTGCTGGGTCAGCACGTAGCTGTCGACCCAGGCGCTGCGGATCATCGAGCTGTAATAGACCCCCGGCACCGCGTCGGCGCGGACCATTTCTTCGCTGGACTCGATCTTCAACAGGCGGGAATACGAGACCACCACCATCAACAGCATGATGGCAATGATTACCGCAAAGCTCGCCAAAATGCGTTGGCGCAACGTCCAGTTCTTCACAGTCAGTCCTCGGGGGGCGTTCAAATGGGGGGGAGTATAGCCGAGGCGGTGCCATCATTAAGCACGCGGATGTGTGGTGGCGCAAAAGTCCGCACAAAAAACCCGGAATAGGCTCTGGATCGGGGGTTTGGTCGGGGTTTAGGCGTTTTTTCGAGGTGCCGATACGGCCCTGCGGGAGGGGGTAATGGCCATTGCCAGGCCATCAATGGGCCAGAAGCCCTGATGCGGGTGTTGTGGTAGCAAGCGGGCTTGCCCGCTTGCTACACAAGGGGTCAGGCAGAGGCCTGGCGTACCTGTTTTTCCAGTTCGGCCTTGAGCCCCGGTTCCAGCTTGAGCTGGCGGGCCAGTTCGTCGAGGTAGGACTTTTCCATGAAGCTTTCTTCGTCCACCAGCATCACGCTGGCGATGTACATCTCGGCGGCCATTTCCGGGGTGCTGGCGGCGCGGGCGACGTCGACGGGGTCCAGGGGTTTGTTGAGCTCGGCGTGCAGCCAGTGTTGCAGCTCCTGGTCGTTGTCCAGCTTGGTGAACTCACCTTCGATCAGCGCACGTTCGCGCTCATCCACATGGCCATCGGCCTTGGCCGCCGCCACCAGGGCCTTGAGGATCGCCTGGCTGTGCTGCTCCACCTGGGCGGCGGGCAAGCGGTCGAGGGTCTGGGGCTCGTTGCGCGGGGCGGTGCCCTGCTGGGCCTGCCAGTTGCCGTAGGCCTTGTAGGCCAGCACGCCGAGGGCGGCGAGGCCGCCGTAAGTCAGGGCCTTGCCGCCAAACTTGCGGGCTTTTTTGTTGCCCAGCAAAAGGCCCATGGCGCCCGCCGCCAACGCCCCGCCGCCCGCGCCGGAGAGCAGGCTACCCAAGCCTCCCGAGCCACCGAGCAAACCGCCCAGCGCACCTTTGTCGGCACCTTTGTTCTGGGTGCCGCCCGCTTTGTTCTGCAGCATGTCCTGGCCGGACTTGAGCAGTTGATCGAGCAATCCACGGGTGTTCATTTGTTGCCTCCAATAAATGGGATTAGCCGGAACAATAAGGCCATCAGCGTAGAGCTAAGTGCCCTTCGACAGTTTTCAAGAGTACTTCCAGATGTTGCTTACCCCTTGACGAGCCGGCAGGCGGTGATCCTCGGCTTTCTAAAAAAAAGATATAGACTCGAGCAAATCTATAAAAACGCCTAACCGGTAAACCCCATGATGACCCTGCGCCAGATCCGTCACTTCATCGCCGTGGCCGAAACCGGCTCCATCTCGGCCGCCGCCCAAGCGGTGTATATCTCCCAGTCCACCCTGACCCTGGCTATCCAGCAGCTGGAGCAGGAAATCGGCGTGACCCTGTTCAACCGCCACGCCAAAGGCATGACCCTGACCCACCAGGGCCATCAGTTTTTGCGCCAGGCCCACTTGATCCTGGCCACCGTGGACAACGCCAAGCGCAGCCTGCAACAGAGCACCGACCAGGTGGCCGGGCAACTGATCGTCGGCGTCACCAGCCTGGTGGCCGGTTACTACCTGGCAGACCTGCTCACCCGCTTTCAGCGCGCCTACCCCAACGTGGAAATCCGCGTGATGGAAGACGAGCGGCCCTACATCGAGCACTTGCTGGTGAGCGGCGAAATCGACGTGGGGGTGCTGATCCTGTCCAACCTGGAAGACCGCCACGCCTTGCAGACCGAGGTGCTGACCCACTCGCCCCATCGCCTGTGGCTGCCGGCCCAACACCCGCTGCTGGAGCGCGACAGCATCAACCTGGCGGATGTGGCCCGCGAGCCGCTGATCCAGTTGAACGTCGATGAGATGGACCGCAACGCCCAGCGCATGTGGGCCGCCGCCAGCCTGCAACCGCGCATCACCCTGCGCACCGCCTCCACCGAAGCGGTACGCAGCCTGGTGGCGGCGGGCCTCGGCGTGTCAGTGCAACCGGACATGACTTACCGCCCCTGGTCGCTGGAGGGCGACATCATCGAGGCGCGGCCCCTGGCCGACCTCAACCAAACCCTGGACGTCGGCCTGGCCTGGCGCCGGGGCACGGCGCGCCCGGCCCTGGTGGACCCCTTCCTGACCGTGGCCCGCGAACAACCCCATACCGGGCGCAAGCCATCTATTTAATCGAATGCCACCTTCGGTATTTAGTATTTGTCGACCTCACGCCCGACCTCTAGTCTCAGCGAACCCAATAAGAAAGGTCGGGCGCACCCAGCGGGAAGCCCCAATGACCGTACAAAAAAAGAGAACCTCCAAGATGGCTGGCGCGCAGACGCAACTGTCCACCGCATTGCTGATCGACGGCGAACTGGTCCAGGGCCAGGGCGTGGCCGAGCCGATCCTCAACCCCGCCACCGGGGAGGTGCTGACGCGCATCGCCGAGGCCAGCACCGAACAGGTCGAAAGCGCCGTACTGGCCGCCCACCGCGCCTTCGCCGGATGGTCGCGGACCACGCCGCAACAGCGCTCCAATATTCTGCTGGCGATAGCCGGGGCCATCGAAAAACACGCCGACCACCTCGCCCGCCTCGAAGCCCTCAATTGCGGCAAGCCCCTGCACCTGGCGCGCCAGGACGATTTGAACGCCACCGTGGACGTGTTCCGCTTTTTTGCCGGTGCGGTGCGCTGCCAAACCGGGCAACTGAGCGGCGAATACCTGCCGGGCTACACCAGCATGGTGCGCCGCGACCCCATTGGCGTGGTCGCCTCGATTGCACCGTGGAACTACCCGATCATGATGGCCGCGTGGAAAATCGCCCCCGCCCTGGCCGCCGGCAACACCCTGGTGTTCAAGCCGTCGGAGCACACGCCGCTGTCGATCCTGGCCCTGGCGCCGACCCTGGCCGAGCTGCTGCCGCGCGGGGTCATCAACATCATCTGCGGCGGTGGCGAAGGCGTGGGCAGCCACTTGGTCAGCCACCCGAAAGTGCGCATGGTGTCGCTGACCGGCGATATCGTCACTGGCCAGAAAATCCTCCAGGCCGCAGCCAAAACCCTCAAACGCACGCACCTGGAGCTGGGCGGCAAGGCGCCGGTGATCGTCTGCGACGACGCCGACCTGCAAGCGGTGGTCGAGGGTGTACGCAGCTACGGCTACTACAACGCCGGGCAAGACTGCACCGCCGCCTGCCGCATCTACGCCCAGGCCGGCATCCATGACCGCCTCGTCGCCGAACTGGGCGCGGCGGTCAGCAGCCTGCGCTTTGCCGGCAAGCGCGACGCCGACAACGAGATCGGCCCGCTCATCAGCACCCGCCAGCGCGACCGCGTGGCCAGTTTCGTCGAACGTGCCCTGAACCAGCCCCATATCGAGCGGGTGACCGGCGCGGCGGTGCACTCCGGTGCCGGGTTCTACTACCAGCCCACGCTGCTGGCCGGGTGCAAGCAAGGCGACGAAATCGTCCAGCGCGAAGTGTTCGGGCCGGTGGTGACGGTGACCCGTTTCGATGAACTGGCACAGGCCGTGGACTGGGCCAACGATTCGGAATACGGCCTGGCGTCGTCGGTGTGGACGCAGAACCTGGACAAAGCCATGCAAGTGGCCGCCCGCCTGCAATACGGCTGCACCTGGATCAACAGCCACTTCATGCTCGTCAGCGAAATGCCCCACGGCGGCCTGAAACGCTCCGGCTACGGCAAGGATTTGTCCAGCGACTCATTACAGGACTACAGCGTGGTCAGGCACATCATGGCCCGCCATGGCGGGCAGTTGTGAACGGCAAGTTTCAAGCGGCAAGCCGATGCGGGCGGGCCTTGTTCGTGCAGCTTGCCGCTTAAAACTTGCCGCTCGCCCCTAAGAGCTACGCTTCAACAACCCACAATAACTACAACCGCCGAGGGAATCCCATGTTCGCGCACAAGACCGCACTGCTCAGTGCACTCACCACCGCGTTGCTGGCCAGCGCCAGCCTGCAGGCCGCCGAACCGCTCAAGGCTTTGGGTGCGGGCGAGGGGCAGTTGGATATCGTCGCCTGGCCCGGCTATATCGAGCGCGGCGAAAGCGACAAGGCCTACGACTGGGTCACCGGGTTCGAGAAGGAAACCGGCTGCAAGGTCAACGTCAAGACCGCCGCCACCTCCGATGAGATGGTCAGCCTGATGGCCAAGGGCGGCTACGACCTGGTCACCGCCTCAGGCGACGCCTCGCTGCGCCTGATCGTTGGCAAGCGGGTGCAGCCGATCAACACCGCGCTCATCCCCAACTGGAAAAACCTCGACCCGCGCCTCAAGGACGCGCCTTGGTATGTGGTCGGCCAGCAGACCTTCGGCACCCCGTACCAGTGGGGCCCCAACGTGCTGATGTACAACACCGACGTGTTCAAGCAGGCGCCAACCAGTTGGAACGTGCTGTTCGAGGCCCAGAACCTGCCCGACGGCAAGGCCAACAAGGGCCGCGTGCAGGCCTATGACGGGCCGATCTACATCGCCGATGCGGCGCTGTACCTCAAGTCGGCCAAACCGGAGCTGGGCATCCAGAGCCCCTATGAGCTGACCGAAACCCAGTACCAGGCTGTGCTCGAACTGCTGCGCGCCCAGCAACCACTGATCCACCGCTACTGGCACGACACCACGGTGCAGATGAGCGATTTCAAGAACGAAGGGGTGGTGGCCTCCAGCGCCTGGCCGTATCAGGTCAACGGCCTGATAAACGAAAAGCAGCCGATTGCTTCCACCATTCCCAAGGAAGGTGCCACCGGTTGGGCCGACACCACCATGCTCCACGCCGAGGCCAAGCACCCGACCTGCGCCTACAAGTGGATGGACTGGTCGTTGCAACCCAAGGTACAGGGTGACGTGGCGGCGTGGTTCGGCTCCCTGCCGGCGGTGCCCGCTGCGTGCAGCGCCAGCGAACTGCTGGGCGGCGAAGGGTGCAAGACCAACGGTTTCGACCAGTTCGACCAGATCGCCTTCTGGAAAACCCCACAGGCCGAGGGCGGCAAGTTCGTGCCCTACAGCCGCTGGACCCAGGACTACATTGCCATCATGGGCGGTAGATAAATACTGCTGCCCTTGTGGGAGCGAGCCTGCTCGCGATAGCGATCCGAGACTCATGATCGATATCGACGGCTACACCGCCATCACGAGCAGGCTCGCTCCCACAGAAGGGCTGCACCGGTAGGGATACCGTGCCTCCCCACATCACGTTCGACCAACGCCTTGTTTTTTCAGAAGTCCAGGCAGGGCCGCTGCGACGGCCCGCGCCTTTTTGGAGCACCGCACCATGACGCTTGCAGTCCAATTCACCCAGGTTTCCCGACAGTTCGGCGAAGTCAAAGCCGTCGACCGGGTTTGCATCGATATCCAGGACGGCGAGTTCTTTTCCATGCTCGGCCCCTCCGGCTCGGGCAAGACCACCTGCCTGCGCCTGATTGCCGGGTTCGAGCAGCCCAGTGCCGGTTCCATCCGCATCCACGGCGAAGAAGCCGCCGGGTTGCCGCCGTACCAGCGCGACGTCAACACCGTGTTCCAGGATTACGCCCTGTTCCCCCACATGAACGTGCGTGACAACGTGGCCTACGGCCTCAAGGTCAAGGGCGTGGCCAAGGCCGAACGCCTGGCCCGGGCCGAGGAAGCCCTGGGCATGGTGGCCCTGGGCGGCTATGGCGAGCGCAAACCGGTGCAACTGTCCGGCGGCCAGCGCCAGCGTGTGGCCCTGGCCCGCGCCTTGGTCAAACGCCCCCGCGTCTTGCTGCTGGACGAACCCCTCGGCGCGCTGGACCTGAAACTGCGCGAACAAATGCAAAGCGAGCTGAAAAAGCTCCAGCGCCAACTGGGCATCACCTTTATTTTCGTCACCCACGACCAGACCGAAGCGCTGTCGATGTCCGACCGCGTGGCGGTGTTCAACAAGGGCCGCATCGAGCAGGTGGACACCCCGCGCAACCTCTACATGAAACCGGCCACGCCTTTCGTCGCCGAGTTCGTCGGCACCTCCAACGTGATCCGTGGCGAACTGGCCCAGCGCCTGAGCGGCAGCGCCCAACCGTTTTCGATCCGCCCCGAGCACGTGCGCTTTGCCGAGGGCCCGTTGGGCGCCGGCGAGGTGCAAGTGCGCGGCGTGCTCCACGACATCCAATACCAGGGCAGCGCCACCCGCTATGAGTTGAAACTGGACAACGGCCAGGCCCTGAACATCAGCCAGGCCAACACCCAGTGGCTGGACACCACGGCCCGCCATGCGGTCGGCCAGCCCCTCAGCGCGCGCTGGGCCCGTGAAGCCATGGTGACGCTGCGCGACACCGACGCAGGCGAGGTATGACATGAGCCTGGCCCTGACCCAACCGCCGCTGCGCCGGTTTTCCAACCTGCTGTACCGCAAGCCCAACCTGTACCTGTCGCTGCTGCTGGTGCCGCCGCTGATCTGGTTCGGCGCGATCTACCTCGGCTCGCTGCTGACCCTGCTGTGGCAAGGTTTCTACACCTTCGACGACTTCACCATGGCCGTTACCCCGGACCTGACCCTGGGCAACTTCGCCGCGCTGTTCCAGCCGTCGAACTTCGACATCATCCTGCGCACCCTGAGCATGGCCATCGTGGTCTCCCTGGCCAGCGCCGCCCTGGCCTTCCCCATCGCCTACTACATGGCGCGCTACACCACGGGCAAGACCAAGGCGTTTTTCTACATCGCGGTGATGATGCCGATGTGGGCCAGCTACATCGTCAAGGCCTACGCCTGGACCCTGCTGCTGGCCAAGGGCGGCGTGGCGCAGTGGTTCGTCGAGCACCTGGGGCTCACGCCGGTGTTGCAGTTCATCCTGGGCATCCCGGGTGTGGGCGGCAGCACCCTGTCCACCTCGCACCTGGGGCGTTTCATGGTGTTCGTCTACATCTGGCTGCCGTTCATGATCCTGCCGATCCAGGCCTCCCTGGAACGCCTGCCGCCGTCCCTGCTGCAAGCCTCGGCCGACCTGGGCGCCAAGCCGCGCCAGACCTTCATGCAAGTGATCCTGCCGCTGTCGATCCCGGGCATCGCCGCCGGGTCGATCTTCACCTTCTCCCTGACCCTGGGCGACTTCATCGTGCCGCAACTGGTGGGCCCGCCGGGCTACTTCGTCGGCAGCATGGTCTACGCCCAGCAGGGCGCCATCGGCAACATGCCCATGGCAGCGGCCTTCACCCTGGTGCCGATCGTGCTGATCGCCATCTACCTGTCCATCGTCAAACGCCTGGGGGCCTTCGATGCACTCTGAAAAATCTTCCTGGGGCCTGAAGATCGCGGCCTGGGGCGGGTTGGTGTTCTTGCACTTCCCGATCCTGATTATCTTTCTCTACGCCTTTAACACCGAAGAAGCGGCGTTCAGCTTCCCGCCCCAGGGCCTGACCCTGAAGTGGTTCAGCGTGGCCTTCTCGCGCCCGGACGTGCTCGAAGCCATCAAGCTGTCATTGCAGATCGCCGCTATCGCCACCCTGATCGCCATGGTGCTCGGCACACTGGCCTCGGCGGCGCTGTATCGCCGGGACTTCTTCGGCAAACAGGGCATCTCGCTGATGCTGATCCTGCCCATCGCATTGCCGGGGATCATCACCGGTATCGCCCTGCTGGCGACCTTCAAGACCCTGGGCATTGAGCCGGGGATGTTCACCATCATCGTCGGCCACGCGACCTTCTGCGTGGTGATCGTCTACAACAACGTCATCGCCCGCCTGCGCCGCACCTCCCATAGCCTGATCGAGGCCTCCATGGACCTGGGCGCCGACGGCTGGCAGACCTTCCGCTACATCATCCTGCCCAACCTCGGCTCGGCTTTGCTGGCCGGCGGCATGCTGGCGTTTGCCCTGTCGTTCGACGAAATCATCGTCACCACCTTCACCGCCGGCCACGAACGCACCCTGCCGCTGTGGCTGCTCAACCAACTGAGCCGCCCGCGCGACGTACCGGTGACCAACGTGGTGGCGATGCTGGTGATGCTGGTCACCATGATCCCCATCCTGGGCGCCTATTACCTGACACGCGGCGGTGAAAGCGTGGCGGGCAGCGGCGGCAAGTAAGCCTTGGCGCGCCTTGCTCCCGCGCACCGACAAAAAGAAAAACTCAGCTTTGAAAAGGACCGCACCATGCAAACCAAACTCCTGATTAACGGCCAACTCGTCGCCGGCGAAGGCCCGGCCCAAGCGGTGCTCAACCCGGCCCTGGGCCAGGTGCTGGTGGAAATTGCCGAAGCCAGCGAAGCCCAAGTCGATGCCGCCGTGCGCGCCGCCGACGCGGCGTTCGAGGGCTGGTCGCAAACCCCGCCCAAGGACCGCGCCCTGTTGCTGCTCAAACTGGCCGACGCCATCGAGGCCCACGGCGCGGAACTGGCGAAGCTGGAGTCGGACAACTGCGGCAAGCCCTACAGCGCCGCCCTCAACGACGAGATCCCGGCGATTGCCGACGTGTTCCGCTTCTTCGCCGGCGCCAGCCGCTGCATGGGCGGTTCGGCCGGTGGCGAATACCTGGCCGGCCACACCTCGATGATCCGCCGCGACCCGGTGGGCGTGATCGCCTCCATCGCGCCGTGGAACTACCCGCTGATGATGGTCGCCTGGAAAATCGCCCCGGCCCTGGCCGCCGGTAATACCGTGGTGCTCAAGCCGTCGGAACAAACCCCGTTGACCGCCCTGCGCCTGGCGCAACTGGCGGCGGATATTTTCCCTGCCGGCGTACTCAACCTGGTGTTTGGCCGTGGGCCAACGGTGGGCAGCCCTCTGGTGAACCACCCCAAAGTGCGCATGGTGTCGCTGACCGGCTCCATCGCCACGGGGGCAAACATCATTTCCAGCACCGCCGACAGCGTCAAACGGATGCACATGGAACTGGGCGGCAAGGCGCCGGTGCTGATCTTCAACGACGCCGACATCGATGCCGCCGTCGAAGGCATCCGCACCTTCGGCTTCTACAACGCCGGGCAAGACTGCACCGCCGCGTGCCGCATCTACGCCCAGGCCGAGATCTACGACGCGTTCGTCGAGAAGCTCGGCGCGGCGGTGGCCAGCCTCAAGTACGGCCTACAGGATGACCCGGCCACCGAGCTGGGGCCGCTGATTACCGCCCAACACCGCGACCGCGTGGCCGGGTTTGTCGAGCGGGCCGTGGCCCAGCCCAACATCCGCCTCATTACCGGCGGCAAAGCCGTGGCCGGCGACGGCTTCTTCTTCGAGCCCACGGTGCTGGCCGACGCCCAGCAGGACGACGAAATCGTGCGCCGCGAAGTGTTCGGCCCGGTGGTTTCGGTGACCCGCTTCAACGACGAAGCGCAAGTGCTGGCCTGGGCCAACGATTCGGACTACGGCCTCGCCTCGTCGGTATGGACCGCCGACGTCGGCCGCGCCCATCGCCTCGCCGCGCGCCTGCAATACGGCTGCACCTGGGTCAACACACACTTTATGCTGGTCAGCGAAATGCCCCACGGCGGTCAGAAACTGTCCGGTTACGGCAAGGATATGTCCATGTATGGGCTGGAGGACTACACCACGGTGCGCCATGTGATGTTCAAGCACTGAGCCCGCAAAACCTGCCCAGAAACCTGTTCTGTGGGAGCGTTCCCACAGACTGGCATGCCCTGCCTTGCGCCCGCTGTCCCATAAGAAAACACCTCAGGAATCCCCATGGATATCACCCGTCGCGACTTCCTCAACGGCGTCGCCATCACCGTCGCCGCCGGCATGACCCCGCTGCAATTGCTGCAAGCCGCCCCCGACGGGCGCTATTACCCGCCCGCCCTCACTGGGCTGCGGGGCAGCCATGTCGGCTCGTTCGAAATCGCCCACCAAATGGGCTGGGATAAGAAAGTGTTCAACACCGATCACCTGCCCGTCAGCGAGGATTACGACCTGGTGGTGGTCGGCGGGGGCCTGAGTGGATTGTCGGCGGCCTGGTTCTACCGGGAGAAACACCCCCACGCACGCATTCTGATCCTGGAAAACCACGACGACTTCGGCGGCCACGCCAAGCGCAACGAATTCCAGGCCGGCGGGCGCACGATCATCGGCTACGGCGGCAGCGAGGCCTTCCAGTCGCCTAATCACCTGTACAGCGCCGAGGTCAACGGCCTGCTGAAAAAACTCGGGGTCGATATCAAGCGTTTTGAAACCGCGTTCGACCGCCCGTTCTATCCCAGCCTCGGCCTGTCGCGGGGGGTGTTCTTCGACAAGGAAAACTTCGGCGAAGACAAACTGGTCAGCGGCGACCCGACGCCCATGGTCGCCGACGACATCGCCCCGGATCAGTTACACGCCCGCAGCCTGCGCGACTTCATCAACGACTTCCCGCTGCCGCAAAGCGACCGCGACGCCCTGATCGCCCTGCACACCGCGCCGCGGGATTACCTCGCGGGCAAAACCCAGGCAGAAAAAACCGCGCACCTGGAAAGCACCAGTTATCGCGATTTTTTACTCAAGGACGTAGGCCTGACCCCGGCCGCAGTGAAGTACTTCCAGAGCCGCACCAACGACTTCATGGCCCTGAGCATCGATGCCGTGGCGGCGTATGACGCCTACAACGTCGGTTTCCCCGGTTTCAGCGCGATGGATCTGGAACCCATCAGCGAAGAAGCCCAGGCAGAAATGGAAGAGCCCTACATCTACCACTTCCCCGACGGCAATGCGTCCCTGGCGCGGTTGTTGGTGCGCAGCCTGATTCCCACCGTGGCCCCGGGCCATGACATGGAAGACATCGTCCTCGCGCCGTTCGACTACGCCAAACTCGACCAGCCCAAGGCCCCGGTGCGCCTGCGCCTCAACAGCACGGTGGTCAGCGTGCGCAATGTCGGCGCCGGCGTGCATATCGGCTACAGCCGCGGCGGGCAACTGAGCCAGGTGCGCGGCAAGCGTTGCATCATGGCCTGCTACAACATGGTCATTCCCTACCTGCTGCGCGACCTCCCCGCCGACCAGGCCCACGCCTTAAGCCAGAACGTGAAGTTCCCGCTGGTGTACACCAAGGTGCTGATCCGCAACTGGGAGGCGTGGCGCAACCTGGGTGTGCATGAGATCTACGCTGCGACCCAGCCCTACAGCCGCATCAAGCTCGACTACCCGGTGAGCATGGGCGGCTACGAACACCCGCGTGACCCGAGCCAGCCCATTGGCCTGCACATGGTCTACGTGCCCACCAGCCCCACCAGCGGCATGACCGCCCGCGACCAGGCCCGCGCCGGCCGTGGCCGCCTCTACGGGCAAACTTTCGAGGTGCTCGAAGCGCAACTGCGCGACCAGTTGCAACGCATGCTCGGGCCGGGCGGCTTCGACCACCAGAACGACATCCTGAGCATCACCGTCAACCGTTGGTCCCACGGCTACGCGTACTTCTCCAACAGCCTCTATGACGATGCCGACGAAAGCGAAAAATGGATGAACCTGGCACGCCAGCCTGTCGGCAATGTGAGCATCGCCAACTCGGATGCGGCCTGGAGCGCCTACGCCCACGCGGCCATCGATGAAGCACACCGAGCGGTGGAGGAAGTGGGCTAACCGCCCACCGGTCCCCTAAGGGCCGTGGCTGGCCTACACCTACTGTGTGAACAGGCTTGTGTGGTGTGGGCGGGGCTTGTTTTTCCTCTGTGGGCGAGATTTTTCTTCTGTGGGAGCGAACCTGCTCGCGATGGCGGCATTCCAGCCGCCACAAGTGCATCGCCTATCTTGGCCTCATCGCGGGCAAGGCCCGCTCCCACAGGGTGGGTAGGATTTTTCTCTCATCTGGGGGCGGGATTTTTCTTCTGTGAGAGCGAGCCTGCTCGCGATGGCGGCATTCCAGCCGCCACAAGTGCATCGCCTGTACTGGCCTCATCGCGGGCAAGGCCCGCTCCCACAGGGTGGGTAGGATTTTTCTCTCCTCTGGGGGCGGGATTTTTTCTTCTGTGGGAGCGAGCCTGCTCGCGATGGCGGCATTCCAGCCGCCACAAGTGCATCGCCTGTACTGGCCTCATCGCGGGCAGGGCCCGCTCCCACAGGGGGAGTGGGGGTTTGCCGTGCTAAAACCGTGAGACGCTGCGCATCGCATCCACCAGGTAGCGCATGGCGGTGCGGTCGGCCTCGGACAAGGTTCGGTATTGCTCCACCAACTTCAACTCTTCTGAACTCAAGCGCCGGGTGCGGCGCGTCAGGCCCAGGCCCGAGAGAAAACCCAACAACCTGACTGCGCTCTGTTCTTTTGCCATGGACGATGTCCCTCTGCATTCGGAATAACTTCAGACACTTCATCGCCCTGCGTCCCTTTTCAGCAGCGGCTGTCCCTGTGCCGCTGTTTGAAACCTTCCGGCTTAAGGGCTGAAGCCGGTGATGGGCTTAAGAATAGAAAGTTTTTTCAGATCGTGAGAATTTTTTAGAGTAATTAGTCAAAAAACTTCCCAGCGGTTTTTTCACCCTAAACAATCACCGTGATCCGCTACCATCGCGCACCCACGCCACTCATCCCCACAAGGACGTTACTGATGACCGGCCCCCTCCCCCCTGCGACGCGCCTGCACACGGTCGATGCCCTGCGCGGTTTTGCCCTGTTGGGCATTCTGGCAGTCAATGTGTGGGCGTTTGCCGACCCGATGTACGGCACCGGCGCCACCAGCCTGTTTTACGCCAGCCCCCTCGACCACGTGCTGCGGGTGCTCACCAGCACCCTGGTGGAAACCAAGTTCTACCTGCTGTTCTCCTTCCTGTTCGGCTACAGCTTCACCTTACAAATGGCCAGCGCCGAGCGGGCGGGCGCGGCGTTCGTGCCGCGCATGCTGCGCCGGCAACTGGGTTTGCTGGTGCTGGGGGTGCTCCATGGCGTGCTGTTGTTCCATGGCGAAATCCTCACCATTTACGCCGTGCTGGGCCTGGTGCTGCTGGCCGCGCACCGTGTGCGGCCCAAAACCGCCGTGCTCATCGCCTGCACCTTGCTGTTGACGACGGGGACGCTGTTCGTCGTCGCCGGCGCCCTGGCCATCAGCACCGGCGACCCGTTCGACACGGTGATTACCGCCAGCGACCCCGCCCTTACCGCGTACCGCAATGGGCCGTTGGCGACCCTGGCCTATCACGCCAGCCGTTTTGTGCCGACCCAAGTGTTTTTGTGGATCATCCAGGGCCCCAGCGCCCTGGCGATGTTCCTGCTGGGCTTTGCCGCCGGCCGCCAGCAATTACTGAGCGCCCCGGACCCCGTGCAGCCCTACGCGCGCAGGCTGCTGGCGATTGGCTTGCCCATCGGCCTGCTGGGCGGGTTGTTTTATGGCCTGGTGGAGACGTTCATCCCCGGCGGCGGCCTGGAATTGCTGGCCTTCGGCATCGGCCAATTGAGCGCGCCACTGCTGACGGCGAGCTATGGGCTGCTGATGCTGCGCCTGTTCCGCGGCGCGGGTGGGGAGCCCCTGGTGCGGCACCTGGCGCCGTTGGGGCGGATGTCGTTGAGCAACTACGTGCTGCAATCGGTGGCATTGGGCCTGTTGTTCAGCGGCTATGGCGGGGCGCTTATCGCCGAAATGCCATCACCGTTGCTGCTCGTCTCGGTGCTGGTGATTTTCACCGTGCAACTGCGCCTGAGCACGTGGTGGCTGGCGCGCCACCCTTACGGGCCGCTGGAATGGCTGCTGCGGGCGGTGACGTTGCGGCAAGTGCCGGCATGGCGGCGGGCCTGAAAAAACCCAGCCCCGCTCAACGGAGCAGGGCTGGGGCGTGGCGCAGGGTCAATCCCGCAGGTCGGATTCGTGGATCGGTGAGTCGCGGTGGGTTGCCCGTTGGTACTGCGCCGGCCAGGTGGCTTGGCGGCTGCCCAGGTCATCGTCGGCGTGCAGCGGCCAGTACGGGTCGCGCAGCAGTTCCCGGGCCAGCAGGATGATATCGGCCTGGCAGGTGCGCAGGATGTGCTCGGCCTGAGCCGGCTCGGTAATCAGGCCGACAGTGCCGGTGGCGATACCTGACTCCTTGCGCACCCGTTCGGCAAAGCGCGTCTGGTAGCCCGGGCCGATGGGGATTTCCGCGTTGGCTGCGGTGCCGCCGGAGGACACGTCGATCAAATCCACCCCAAGGGCCTTGAGGCGCCGCGCCAGTTCCACGGTTTCGTCCGGGTTCCAACCGTCCTCGACCCAATCGGTGGCCGAAACCCGCACAAACAGCGGCAGCTCTTGCGGCCACACCTCGCGCACCGCCTCGGTGACTTGCAGCACCAGGCGAATGCGGTTGTCGAACGAGCCACCGTATGAGTCCTGGCGCTGGTTGCTCAGGGGCGAGAGAAATTGGTGCAGCAGGTAACCGTGGGCCGCGTGCACCTCGACTACCTTGAACCCCGCTTCCAGGGCACGTTTGGCGGCCTCGACGAAGGCCTGGATGATCTCGCCGATCTGCCCTTCGCTCAGTTGCACGGGCGCGGTGTGTTCCGGGTCGAAGGCAATGGGCGACGGGCCGACCGGCACCCAGCCGCCGTCCGCCGGTTTGACGCTGCCATGCTTGCCCAACCAGGGCCGGTGGGTGCTGGCCTTACGCCCGGCGTGGGCCAGTTGGATGCCGGCCACGGCGCCCTGGGCGGTGATGAACCGGGTGATGCGTTGCAGGGGTTCGATCTGTGCGTCATTCCATAGGCCCAGGTCTTGGGCGGTGATGCGGCCATCGGCGGTGACGGCGGTGGCTTCGGTGAAAATCAGGCCGGCGCCACCCACGGCGCGGCTGCCCAGGTGCACCAGGTGCCAGTCGTTGGCCAGGCCATCAACGCTGGAATACTGGCACATGGGTGACACCGCGATGCGGTTGGGGAGGGTCAGTTGACGCAGGGTATAGGGCTCAAGCAGCAGACTCATGGGGCACCTCTCGATCAGTGGTCAGGCTCCAGGGTTCTGTTTGAATAGTCCGCGAGTGACAAGAAGGGTGCAGCGCCCGCCCCCGCGGGCAAAAAATGAAGGATAGGTCACAAGGCCAATCAAGCAGTGCTTAGAGACTAGTCGACAACCCGCGATGCAGGAGGGTTCGCTTTATCGGTGCGAATCAACGCGGCTCGATGTGGGCGATCATCAGTTGCACACTTTCCTTGCCGCGAAACTCGTTGAGGTCGAGCTTGTAGGCCAGTTCCACCCAATCCACCCGGGCGTTGGCCCAGGCCTGGGGGTCGATGCCGAAAGCGATGCCGTCGATTTTCACCGAGCCACATTCGCTTTTGAGCACCACTTTGAGGTGGCGCTCGCCGACGATGCGTTTTTCCAGCAACTGGAACACCCCGTGGAACAACGGCTCGGGAAAGTGCTGGCCCCAGGGCCCGGCGTCGCGCAGGGCGCGGGCCAGTTCCAGGTTGAACTCGGTCATCGCCAGGGCGCCATCGGTGAGCAGGCGCCCGGTCAGGTCTTCTTCGCGCAGTTGGCGGCGCACTTCGGCGTCGAAGGCCTCGGCGAACAACGGGAAGTTTTCCTGGGGCAGGCTCAGGCCCGCCGCCATGGCGTGGCCGCCGTATTTGCCCATGAGGTCCGGGTGCTGGGCGGCGACGACACTCAGGGCATCGCGGATGTGAAAGCCCTGCACCGAACGCCCGGAGCCTTTGAGCATGCCGTCCCCCGCGTCGGCGAAGGCGATGGTGGGCCGGTGGTAGCGGTCCTTCATACGCGAGGCGAGGATGCCGATCACGCCCTGGTGCCAGTCCGGGTCGAACAGGCACAGGCCGAACGGCATCGATTCCACCGGCAAGTCCTTGAGCTGGGCCAGGGCCTCGCGCTGCATGCCTTGTTCGATGGATTTGCGATCCTTGTTCAGGTCATCGAGTTGCACCGCCATGTCCCGCGCCAACTCCGGGTCGGCGGTGAGCAGGCATTCGATGCCCAGGCTCATGTCGTCCAGGCGCCCCGCCGCGTTCAGGCGCGGGCCGAGGATGAAGCCCAGGTCGGTGGAGGTGATGCGCGATGCCTCGCGCTTGGCCACGTCGAGGATCGCCTTGATGCCCGGGCGGGCGCGCCCGGCGCGGATCCGCTCCAGGCCCTGATGCACCAGGATGCGGTTGTTGGCATCCAGCGGCACCACATCGGCGACGCTGCCCAGGGCCACCAGGTCCAGCAGGTCGCCGATGTTGGGCTGCGCCTGGTTGGCGTAGCGGCCGAGGCTGCGCAGGCGTGCGCGCAGGGCCATCAGCACGTAGAAAATCACCCCGACGCCGGCCAGGGCCTTGCTGGGGAACGCGCAACCGGGTTGGTTGGGGTTGACGATGGCGTCCGCCGCGGGCAACTCCTGGCCGGGCAAGTGGTGGTCGGTGACCAGCACCTTCAAGCCCGCCGCCTTGGCCGCCGCCACGCCTTCGACGCTGGAAATGCCGTTGTCCACGGTTATCAACAGGTGCGGCTCACGGGTCAGCGCCACTTCGACGATTTCCGGGGTCAGGCCGTAGCCGTACTCAAAACGGTTGGGCACCAGGTAATCGACATGGGCCGCCCCCAGCAAGCGCAGGCCCAGCAGGCCCACGGTGCTGGCGGTGGCGCCGTCGGCGTCGAAGTCGCCGACGATGAGGATGCGTTGGCGCTCGTCCAGCGCGGTCACCAGCAAATCCACCGCCGCCTCGATGCCCTTGAGCTGTTGGAACGGGATCAACCGCGCCAGGCTCTTGTCCAGCTCAGCCTGGGATTGCACGCCACGGGCGGCGTACAAGCGGGTCAATAGCGGCGGCAGGTCGCCAAGAAACGGCAGGGTGGCGGGCAACGGGCGGGGTTCGATACGCATAGGGCGGTGCAGGCTTCTCGTTATCAGGCAGGGAGCGGCGGTTGGCGAAGGGGCGAGCGATCAGCCGCGTTCGCCCATCAGCCACTGCAACTGGACTTCGTGCTGGCCGCGGTCGTCGGTGACGAAAATCGTCCCTTCGCTAATCATCACGTCCCACTTGATGACGCGGGGCATGTCCTTGGCCAGGGTTTCGAGGACGTCTTCGGGCACGGCGGCGACGTTGACGTTCTTCAGGTTTTTCACCGCGGGGATGACCTTGCCTTCCCATACGCGCAGGCTGCCGTAGGCCAGCAGGCTGGTGCGTTCGGTGCGCCGCGAGCACCAGGTCAGGCGCTCGGCGTCGGGTTGGCCGACTTCGATCCAGTGCAGCACGCGATCATCCAGGCTTTTTTCCCACAAGGCCGGCTCGTCCACTTCCGAAAGGCCACGGCCAAACGACAATTGCTCGTTGTACCAGAAGGCGTAGGCCAGCAGGCGCACGGTCATCCGCGTTTCGGTTTCCGAGGGGTGGCGGGCGATGGTTTGCTTGACGCTTTCGTACACCCCGCGGTCGAGGTCGGTGAGGTTCAGTTCAAACTTGTAGGTCGTGGACGGCTGGGCCATGAACGGGCTTCTTGATACGGGGAAAGGCGGCAAGTCTAACCGATGCGTGAGTCATTCAACGAATCCGTGACGCATCGCACTTTAGCCGGAATGCCCGGCTATGTTAAAAGGCTGACTTCGCTTAGTCGTTTGTCCTACAGGATCTTTCATGCCGCTTACTGCCAAACCTCTGTCCGGGGTCAAAGTCGTCGAACTCGGCACTTTGATCGCCGGGCCGTTTGCCTCGCGCATCTGCGGCGAATTCGGCGCCGATGTCATCAAGGTGGAATCCCCGGACGGCGGCGACCCGCTGCGCAAATGGCGCAAGCTGTATGAAGGCACGTCGCTGTGGTGGTTCGTGCAGGCGCGCAACAAGAAGTCCCTGACCCTAAACCTCAAGCACCCCGAAGGCCTGGCCATCCTCAAGCAATTGCTGGGCGAAGCGGACATCCTGATCGAGAACTTCCGCCCTGGCGTATTGGAAAAACTTGGCCTGGGCTGGGACGTGCTCCACGCCCTGAACCCGAAACTGGTGATGGTGCGCCTGTCCGGCTTCGGCCAGACCGGGCCGATGAAGGACCAGCCCGGTTTCGGCGCGGTCGGTGAATCCATGGGCGGGCTGCGCTACATCACCGGGTTCGAGGACCGCCCGCCGGTGCGCACGGGGATTTCCATCGGTGATTCGATTGCTGCCCTGTGGGGCGTGATCGGCGCACTGATGGCGCTGCGACATCGCGAGATGAACGGTGGCCAGGGCCAAGTGGTGGACGTGGCGCTGTATGAAGCGATCTTCGCCATGATGGAAAGCATGGTGCCGGAGTTCGATGTGTTCGGTTTTATCCGCGAACGCACCGGCAACATCATGCCGGGCATCACGCCCTCCTCCATCCACACCAGCGCCGACGGCAAGCATGTGCAGATCGGCGCCAATGGCGATGCGATCTTCAAGCGCTTCATGCACACCGTTGGCCGCGACGATTTGGCCAATGACCCGGCGCTGGCCAGCAATGATGGGCGCGACAGCCGCCGCGACGAGCTGTATGGGGTGATTGATCGCTGGGTCAGTGCCTTGCCGCTGGAGACGGTGATCGAGCGCCTGAACCAAGCCGAAGTACCCGCCAGCCGGATCTTCAGCGCCGAGGATATGTTCAGCGACCCGCAGTTCCTGGCCCGGGAAATGTTCCTGCAGGCCAAGCTGCCCGACGGCAAGAACTTCAAGATGCCGGGCATCGTGCCCAAACTTTCCGACACGCCCGGCAGCGCGCAATGGGTGGGGCCGCAACTGGGCGAACACAACAGCCAGATACTGGGTGAGTTGGGTTTCGACGCCGAGCAGATCCGCCGCCTGCATGAAGCAGGAGCCATTTAAACTGGCCAGCCGTTTTCGACCGGCGGCGGCGCGCCTGAACCTGCTGCTGCGGCGCTGCCGGGCGCTGCTGGCGTTCGGCCTGCTGATGGGGCTGTGCGCCATGCCCCAAGCGGCGCAGGCCAAGCAAGTGCTGGTATGGCTGTTACGCGACTTACCGCCGCTGACCATTTTCGAAGGCCCGCAAAAGGGCCGTGGTGTGATCGACCAACTGATGCCCGCGCTGATCGCCAGCCTGCCGGAATACGAACACAGCATCCTGCGGGTCAACCGCGCCCGCGGCTTGCAGATGCTCCAGGAACCCACTTTCACCTGCGACCCGTCTTTGCTCTGGAGCCAGGAACGGACGCGTTGGATCGCCTATTCCAGCCCCAGCCTGCGGATCATGAGCAACGGTTTGGCGGTGCGTCGGCAAGACCGTGAAGCCCTGGCGCCCTTTATCCAGGACGGCGAAATCGACCTCGCCGCGTTGCTCGCCAGCGATGGCAAAAAACTCGGCGTGGTGGCCGAGCGCAGCTATGGGCAGAACGTCGACCAATGGCTCAAGCAGGCCCCCGCCCAGGCCCTGACGGCGCACTACGGCAATGATGCTTTGGGCAGCCTGCTGCAAATGCAGCGCCTGGGGCGCTTGAGCGCGTTGTTGGGGTATTGGGCAGAGATCCGCTACCAGGCGCAGCAGCAAGGCATCGACCCGGCCGAGTTGAGCTTCTATCCAATCCGCCAGACTCCGCACTATCAATCGCTGCATATCGGCTGCTCGGACACCGAGGAAGGTCGTCAGGTCATCGCCCGCATCAACCAAACCCTGCACACCCTGGACTTGCAACAACTGAGCGAAAGCTACGCCGCGTGGCTAGACACCTCCATGCGCGGCGCCTATCGCGAAGAGATCCGGGGCTTTTTCGCGGCCCCGCCGCAGCCCTGAGAAACGCCGGGCAAAAAGAAACCCCGAGAAGTGGGGAGACGACTCGGGGTTAAACGTGGTCTATCGAGACCAGTACAGCAAGCGGCAAACACCGGAGCACAATGTTTGATCCTGCTGTTAAAAACTCTGACTGACTAAAGCTGTGGAAGGTTCCCACAAAAAACCAATCAATTTCCTCTAGCACGGGCCAGATCCGCCGCAGCACTACGCATGGCGGCGATCAGGCAGGGCTCCAAGCGGCCTTCGGCAATCATCAGGTCCCGGTGCAAACCGTCGACCACATCGGTCAGCAAGCGCCGGTCATGCAGTTGCAACTGATTGACCTCCCGTTCAAGCACGATGCCACCGGCGGCATTTCTCAGGGTTACCAAGCAATGGCCCTCGGCGCCGCAGGGTGTCAATGCCACCCGGTAAGGGCTCAAGGCCTCGGACAGTAACAGGCTGATACTTTCCATCTCGTCACCACTCAATAGTCCGGACATGAAATGCCTGAAGGCAGGCTGTTTCTAGATGACCTGCGGCCCGGCGAAAAAGTTCGACGTGCCTGCCAGCCTTGGAAAGGCCAGCATGCTCCGTGAACATGACACAAAGAAAACAGCCCATGGCTTCAACGTTGCACATCCCCGGACTCGATCCAGCCGCCCATCAAGCCGCGCAACTCCCCCTGGGCGCTATAGAACGGCACCGTCCACTGGTAGACATCCAGGGTTCCTTCCCTGAAGGTCAACTGCCGATTGATGAAGCGGGACTTCTGGCTGGCCAACTGTTCGATCAGCTCCCTGTGCAACTGCTCGGCGGTTTCCCGGGGCAGCAGGTCGATATCCGTCAGCAACCGGCCCTTGACCTGGTCCTGGCGCACTGAAAAGCGTTCTTCATAGCTCTTGTTGCACAGCACCAGGCGTGCCTGCTGGTCGCGGACGAAAATCGGCGTGGGGATGGCATTGAGCAGCGCACTCTGGAAAGCCAACTGGTCGCTGAGTTGTTGCTCGGCCTTGAGGCGCAACTGCACCTGCTCGTTGAACCGGCGGCGCCATGCCATCGAGATCAGGAAAAAAGCCCCGGTAACGATCCCGCCCAGGCACAACCACGAGTACAGGCGCTGCCACAGTGATGGTGGGGTCTGCGCGATACCGCCCACCCATTTCTGGCGCATGGCGCGCAACTCGGCGGCCGTGAACGCATCGAGTGCCTTGTTGATGATGCTCAACAGTTGTGGGTGTTTTTTGTGCATCGCCAGGTGATCGGGCTCCCAGATGCCGTCGACGCTATGACCGACCTTGAGCGCCCCGGCCGGATAGAGATAGGCACCTGTTTCGTTTTCGATGGTGGCGTCGACCTCACCGTTCTCGACCAACGCCCTGGCCTCTGCCTGGGTCATGACGGTGTGCAACTTGATGGCCGGGTAATGGAGCTGGATCTTGCGCTCCAGTGCATGCCGGGCAGGCAGCGCCAACCGCTTGCCGGCGAGGTGTTCCAGGGCCTTCGGCTGCGACTCGCCGGCGCGCACCACGAACACCCAGCTCGAACCACCGTAGGCGTGGCTGAAGTTGAGGAATGCCCGGCGCTCCTCGTTGATCGCCAGGGTGGTGCTCATGTCTGCCGTGCCATTTTCCAGCAACTCAAGCATCTGCACCGTTGAGGAAACTTCCTGATGGACAAAACGCAGGCCGGTCAGCAATGAAATGCGGCCAAGAATGTCGTTGTTCAGCCCCGCCCATTCACCGCTTTCATCCTTGAACAGGTACAGCGGATACGGCAATGAAGCCACCACCACTTGCGGGTGTTCGCGGATCCATTGCAACTCGGCGTCGTCCAGGCCCAGAACGTTGCCCACCGCCTGCATGTCGCGACCGAACAGCGACGCCCCCTGGGCCGTTGCCGTGAGCCCCAGGACCCCCAATAAAAACAGCCAGCTCAAGGCTGGCTTAAACCACTCTAAGAACCTCATTTGCACTTTCCTTCACTGTCATTCGCCCGTCCTTTGGGGGGCGAAACTGCGACAAGTGTGGCACGCACAAATGCGAAAGCCCGTCAGGTGACGGGCTTAAAAATGTGACAGTTCTAGTCGGTCAAAGTGGCTTGCCGCGGTTGCCATGCTGACTGACAAAGGCCTGTACGGTTTTCAGGTCGTTGGCCAGAACCGTGCACCTCTCTTCTCGCTCAAACAAATCAGAAAGGTGAGCAGGCAGCTCAAGGGCTTTTCCTACTCCAGCTTTCTCGACAGCCTCAGGGAATTTCACCGGGTGGGCGGTGCCCAAGATCACCATCGGGACATCCAGACTGCGTCGGCACTCACGGGCCGCCCGAACACCGATGGCAGTGTGCGGGTCGAGCAACTCGCCGGTTTGCTCGAAGACATCGGCGATGGTTTCGCAGGTCTGCTCATCGTCCACTGCCAGAGAGTCGAACAGCTTGCGGGTTTCGGTCCAGCGGTCCTGTTCGACGCTGAAACCGCCGCCCTGCTTGAAGCTGTCCATCAGGCCGGCCAGCGCCGCGCCATTGCGCCCGTGCATGTCGAACAACAAACGCTCAAAGTTCGACGACACCATGATGTCCATCGACGGCGACAGGGTGGCGTGCAGGGTTTCCTTGACGTACTGATTGCCGCTCATGAAGCGGTGCAGGATGTCGTTGCGGTTGGTGGCCACGATCAATTGGTTGATCGGCAGGCCCATGTTGCGGGCCAGATAGCCGGCGAAGATATCGCCGAAGTTGCCGGTCGGCACCGAGAACGCCACCGAGCGCGCCGGGCCGCCCAACTGCAGCGCCGCGTGGAAGTAATAGACGATCTGGGCCATGATCCGCGCCCAGTTGATGGAATTGACCGCCACCAGGCGCGTGCCCTTGAGGAAGCCCTGGTCGGCGAAACTGGCCTTGACCATTTCCTGGCAGTCGTCAAAGTTGCCTTCGATGGCGATGTTGTGGATGTTCTCGCCAAAGAGCGTGGTCATCTGCCGGCGCTGCACTTCCGAGACGCGGTTGTGCGGGTGCAGGATGAAAATGTCGACATTTTCGCAATGCTTGCAGCCTTCGATGGCCGCCGAGCCGGTATCGCCGGAGGTGGCGCCGATGATGACCACTCGCTCGCCGCGCTTTTGCAGCACGTGGTCAAGCAAACGGCCGAGCAGTTGCAGGGCAAAGTCCTTGAACGCCAGGGTGGGGCCGTGGAACAGCTCCAATACCCATTCGTTGCCGTTGAGCTGGCGCAACGGCGCCACGGCGCTGTGGGAAAACACGCCGTAGGTTTCTTCCAGGATCTTTTTGAAGTCGGCGTCGGCAATGCTACCGGTAACGAACGGGCGCATGACCCGGAACGCCAGCTCGTGGTAAGGCAGGCCCGCCCAGGAGGCTATTTCTTCCTGGGTGAAGCGCGGCAGGTTTTCGGGTACGTAAAGACCGCCATCGCTGGCCAGACCGGCCAACAGGACATCTTCGAAATTGAGGGCCGGTGCCTGGCCGCGGGTGCTGATATAGCGCATAAAGGCAAACCTTTGGTTTGGGCTTCAAGCTACAAGCCATAAGCGACAAGTTGAAAGCGACTGTGCTTTAACCTGCAGCTTGCAGCTCGAAACTTGCCGCTGAGTTAGTTCAAGTGTTCGACGCGGATACGTACGACCGGCCCGACCACGCCCTGGAGCGCTTCCAGTGCCCGGATGGCGTCGTTGATGTGCTGTTCCAGCACACGGTGCGTCAGCAGGATCATCGGCACCAGGCCGTCGTGTTCCTCGACTTCCTTCTGCATGATCGATTCGATATTGATGCCGCGCTCCGACAGGATGCTGGCCACCTGGGCCAGTACGCCTGGGTGATCCTTGGCCTGGATGCGCAGGTAGTAGGCACTTTCGCATTCCTCGATCGGCAGGATCGGGTGGGCCGACAGCAGGTCAGGCTGGAACGCCAGGTGCGGCACGCGGTTTTCCGGGTCGCTGGTCATGGCGCGGACCACATCCACCAGGTCGGCGATGACCGAGGAAGCCGTCGGTTCCATGCCGGCGCCGGCGCCGTAGAACAGGGTCGAGCCGCAGGCATCGCCATTGACCATGACCGCGTTCATCACGCCGTTGACGTTGGCGATCAGGCGATCGGCCGGGATCAGCGTCGGGTGCACGCGCAGTTCGATGCCCGCAGGCGTACTGCGGGCGACACCAAGGTGCTTGATGCGGTAGCCCAGGGCTTCGGCGTAGTTCACGTCAGCGGTGGTCAGTTTGGTGATGCCTTCGGTGTAGGCCTTGTCGAACTGCAGCGGCACACCGAATGCGATGGATGCCAGGATGGTCAGCTTGTGGGCGGCATCGATGCCTTCCACATCGAACGTCGGGTCGGCTTCGGCATAGCCAAGGGCCTGGGCTTCGACCAGCACGTCCTCGAAGGTACGACCCTTCTCGCGCATTTCGGTGAGGATGAAGTTGCCTGTGCCGTTGATGATCCCCGCCACCCAGTTGATGCGGTTGGCCGACAGACCTTCGCGGATCGCCTTGATAACCGGGATACCGCCGGCCACGGCTGCTTCGAAGGCCACGATCACGCCCTTTTCCTGGGCCTTGGCGAAAATCTCGTTGCCGTGCACGGCAATCAGCGCTTTGTTGGCGGTGACCACGTGCTTGCCGTTTTCGATGGCTTTCAACACCAGTTCGCGGGCGATGGTGTAGCCGCCAATCAATTCGATGACGATATCGATTTCAGGGTTGGTGGCGACGGCGAAGACATCATTGGTAATGGGGGTACCGGTAATCTCGCATTGAGGGTTTGGCGTACGCATGGCAATTTGAGCCACTTCGATTCCACGCCCGGCACGGCGGGCAATCTCCTCGGCGTTACGCTGAAGTACGTTGAAGGTACCGCCACCGACGGTACCTAACCCACAGATGCCTACTTTGACCGGATTCACGCTGAACTCCCCATAAAACGGCCGACTCAAGGTCGGCCGTGGAAAACAGCCGCACACGCGCGGCCCTCTGTTAATGGAACGGCGAACGTTTTCGCCGGGCCATGATCGCCAAGACTCGGCGACGCAAAATTATTTCGCACCCAAGGCCAGTTTGGCGATTTGTGGTGCTGGCTGATAGCCCGGAATCACTTGGCCATCGGCCAAAACGATGGCCGGTGTGCCATTGACGCCAATGGACTGGCCCAGGGCGAACTGCTTGGAAACCGGATTGGCGCACTTGGCTGACTTGATTTCCTTGCCGTCGACCATCTGGTCCATGGCAACTTTCTTGTCCTTGGCACACCACACCGCTTGCAGTTGTTCATCGCCCGGCGAACCGAGGCCCTGGCGCGGGAACGCGACGTAGCGCACTTCGATGCCGCGCTTGTTCAGCTCGGGCACTTCGGCGTGCAGCTTGTGGCAGTACGGGCACGTGGTGTCCGTGAATACGGTGATGTGGGATTTGGTTTCGCCGATCGCCGGGTAGACCACGGTGTCGGCCACGGGAATGCCATTGACCAGTTTGGAAATGCCCAGGCGTTCGGTTTTTTCGGTCAAGTTGACCGGTTTGCCGTCCTTCAACTGGAACAGGTAGCCCTGCATCACGAATTGGCCGTCGGCGCTGGCATAGAGCACACGGCTGCCTTTGAGCTTGACTTCGTACAGGCCGGCCAATGGGCTGGCGGTGATGGTCTCGACCGGCACGTCGAGTTGCAGGTTTTCAAGGCTCTTGCGAATAGCTTGCTCGGCGCTGTTATCGGCCACGGCAAAGGTACTGGCCAACGCAAAGGCTGCGGCGGCGAAAATGTGGGTCAAGCGCATGGGAACTCCTGAAGGCGGACTAGTGAAGCGAGCAAAACACCGCACGCGAACAGCGGTTTTTGACGCCCACTGTGCAAACCGGCAAAGCCTACCACATAAGGCCTGCCAGGCTCAGCCCCGCGGATGATGCTGGGCGTGCATCTCCTGCAACCGTGCCCGCGCCACGTGGGTGTAAATCTGGGTAGTGGACAGGTCACTGTGGCCCAGCAGCATCTGCACCACCCGCAGGTCGGCGCCGTGGTTGAGCAAATGGGTGGCGAAGGCGTGGCGCAGGGTGTGGGGCGACAGCGTCTTGCTGATGCCGGCCACCTGCGCCTGATGCTTGATGCGGTGCCAGAAGGTCTGGCGGGTCATCTGCTCGCCGCGCAGGCTGGGGAACAGCACATCGCTGGGGCGCTCGCCCAACAGCTCCGAGCGCGCACCACGCATGTAGCGCTCAACCCAGACGATCGCCTCTTCGCCCATGGGCACCAGGCGCTCCTTACTGCCCTTGCCCATCACCCGCAGCACGCCCTGGCGCAGGTTGACCTGCTCCAGAGTCAGGCTAATCAGTTCAGTCACCCGCAAACCGCAGGCATAAAGCACCTCCAGCATGGCGCGGTCGCGCTGGCCGATGGCCTGGCTCAGGTCTGGCGCAGCCAACAGGGCCTCCACGTCAGCTTCTGACAGGGACTTGGGCAAAGGACGACCCAGTTGCGGCATATCCACCTGCAACGTCGGGTCAATGGCGATCAATTTTTCCCGCAGCAGGTAGCGATAAAAGCCACGCACCCCCGACAGAAATCGGGCCGTGGAGCGTGGTTTGTAGCCCTGCTCCAAGCGCCAGGCCAAATGATCGAGGATCAACTCGCGCCCCGCGCCCGGCAATTCAAGGCCCTGCTCCTGCATCCAGCCATTGAACAGTGCCAGATCGCTGCGATAGGCCTGGCGGGTATTGTCGGACAGACCCTTTTCCAACCACAGGGCATCCAGAAACTGATCTATCAGGGGGTGGTCAATGGCAGGCATGGGCACTCGGGAATCACAACGGGGGGCCGGCTACAAAAAAGACGACCGATAGTAATTGGCCGCTAGTCTTTCACAGCCCGCCCTATTCACAAAGCAGAGGCCCCTCAGTCAGCGAACCCGGGCAAGACGGGAACCGGGCGCTTGGCTTCGTCGATGGCGACAAAGCTGAACAAACCGTGGATAGCCTTCTCGCGGCCGTCGCAACTCATGCTTTCGACGAAAACTTCAACTTCTACCTTGAGGCTGGTGTTGCCCACTTTAATCACGCGCCCGATCAACTCAACGATGGAGCCAGCGGGGATGGCGTGATTGAAGTCGATGCGGTCCGTAGACACTGTCACCAGGGGCAAACGGCAAAAACGGGTGGCGGTAATGAACGACACCTCATCCATCCATGCCAAGGCGGTGCCGCCGAACAGGGTGTTGTGGTGGTTGGTGGTGGGCGGGAACACGGCTTTGGTGACGTGGGTGACACTCAGGTCGGTGCGACGCTGGATTTCTTCGAGGCGGGTGGTCATGGGCAAGGGCCTGGATCGGTTTTATGACGGGCAACAAAAAAGCAGCCCGTAGGCTGCTTTTTTCTGCATCGGGAAGCTGGACTTAAGCCAGTTTTTCCTTGATGCGAGCTGCTTTGCCCGACAGGTCGCGCAGGTAGTACAGCTTGGCTTTACGAACATCACCGCGACGCTTGACAGCCATGCTGTCGATTTGCGGGCTGTAGGTTTGGAAAGTACGTTCCACGCCAACACCGTTGGAGATTTTACGAACAGTGAAAGCACTGTTCACACCACGGTTACGCTTGGCGATTACAACGCCCTCGAACGCTTGCAGACGCGAACGGTCGCCTTCCTTCACTTTCACCTGAACGACAATGGTGTCGCCCGGGGCAAAGGTTGGGATCTCTTTGGTCATCTGCTCTGCTTCGAGTGCAAGGATGATTTTGTTAGTCATGCTGTGCTCCTAAGGCAAGTCGTCGGACTTACCATCGATACGTTGTTAACTATCGTCCCGCTCGCGGATGTATTCCTCGAGCAGCTTCTTCTCTTCTCCAGAAAGCGAGCGGCTTTCCAGAAGATCGACGCGTCGTTCATAGGTCCGACCAAGGGACTGCTGTAAACGCCAACGCCGGATGTGTGCGTGATTGCCACTTAGCAATACGTCGGGAACACGCTGATCCGCATACACCTCCGGTCGGGTGTAGTGCGGGCAATCCAGCAAACCATCCGTGAAGGAGTCTTCCTCCGCGGAGTCCGCATGCCCTAAAGCTCCGGGCAGCAGTCGTGTAACCGCATCTATCAGGACCATCGCCGGCAGCTCACCGCCAGACAGGACATAGTCCCCAATCGACCACTCTTCATCGACATGAGCCTCAATAAAGCGCTCGTCAATGCCTTCATAGCGGCCGGCAATCAGGATTAGTGCTTCCTCATTCGCCAGTTCGCGTACCGCCGACTGTTTCAGCTGGCGGCCTTGGGGTGACAGGTAAATTACCTTCGCCGCCTCCCCGGCTGCGGCCTTGGCCTGGACCAGGGCGTCTTCCAGGGGTTTGATCTTCATCACCATGCCCGGGCCACCGCCAAATGGGCGATCGTCCACAGTGTGATGTCGATCTGTGGTGTAGTCTCGCGGATTCCAACAGGTAAGCTGCAACAGCCCCTGTTTCACCGCGCGGCTGGTTATGCCGTACTCGCTGATGGCGGAAAACATCTCGGGAAACAGACTAATAACTTCTACGCGCAGGCTCGCCACGACTAGAAATCCGCGTCCCAATCCACCTTCATCTCACCCGCTGCCAGGTCGACGGCCAACACGCATTGCTCGGTATAGGGCAACAGGCGTTCGCGATCATCCAGGCTGCCAGCGCAAGGCTTGACCACCATTACATCATTGGCGCCGGTTTCCAGAAGATGATCGATTTTTCCCAGCAGTTGCCCGTGAGTATCGATGACCTTCAGACCTTCCAGCTGGTACCAGTAGTACTCGCCGTCGGTCAATTCAGGGAACAGGTTGCGCGGCACGCAGATCTCATAACCGGCCAGAAGACGCGCTTCTTCACGATCATCGAGACCCTTGAGCTTTGCGACCAGGAACTTGTCGTTCCCGCGTCCGCTGACCAGCTCGACCTGTTTGACGCTGCCTTCGCGCTTGAGCGTCCAGGTTTTGTATTCCAACAGGTTTTTAATCGGATCAGTAAAGGAGTAGACCTTCACTTCGCCGCGAACGCCGTGAACAGAATAAATCTTGCCGATAACGATCAAATCATCAGCTGCATCTGGCGTCGCGTTCATATTGCTCAGGCCGCAGCCTTAGCAGCGTCCTTGAGCAACTGAGCAACACGCTCAGAAGGTTGTGCACCAACGCTCAGCCAGTAGGCTACGCGCTCTTGGTTCACGGACAGACGAACTTCTTGACCACGAGCAACAGGGTTGAAGAAACCAACCTGTTCCTTGTGCGAACCGTCGCGCGGGTTGCGGCTGTCGGTTACGGTCAAGTGGTAAAACGGGCGCTTTTTGGAGCCGCCAAGGGCAAGACGGATTGTTAGCATGTGAAGATCGTTCCTGTAGTCGGTGCTGCAAATCTAAATGCACAGCGGGCATAGGTGCCCGAAAGGCCGCATATTCTAAGGAATATCCGGACTTTTGCAAATGTCTTTTTCCGGCACCTGCTCAGCGCGCCATTCAGATCTGCTATAGAGCCGTCGTTCAAAACGGCAAGTCAGCGCCCGCCAATGACGGGTTTGCTGGAGATCCCGCGTCCCCGCGGGAAACGCCGGCATGGCTGCCGACGCGGATTCTTTACATTTTCGGCATACCGCCGCCGGGCAACATACCGCCCATGCCGCGCATCATTTTGGCCATGCCGCCTTTGGCCGAGAACTTTTTCATCATCTTCTGCATCTGCTTGTGCTGCTTAATCAAGCGCCCGATGTCCTGCACCTGGGTGCCGGAGCCCATGGCGATCCGACGCTTGCGCGAGCCACTGATAAGTTCAGGGTCGCGGCGCTCGGCCGGGGTCATGGAGTTGATGATGGCTTCCATCTGCTTGAACTGCTTTTCTGCCGCACCCTGGGCGTTGCCCATTTGCGCCAGGTTGACGCCGCCGATGTTCGGCAACTTGTCCATCAGGCCGCCGAGGCCGCCCATGTTCTTCATCTGCTGCAATTGGTCGCGGAAGTCTTCGAGATCGAAGCCTTTGCCCTTCTTCAGTTTCTTGGCCAGCTTATCGGCCTTGTCCTTGTCGAGGGTCTGTTCGGCCTGCTCGATAAGGCTGAGCACGTCGCCCATGCCCAGGATGCGCGAGGCGATCCGTTCGGGGTGGAACGGTTCGAGCGCTTCGCTCTTCTCGCCCATACCGATGAACTTGATCGGCTTGCCGGTAATGGCGCGCACCGACAGCGCGGCGCCGCCACGAGCATCGCCGTCGACCTTGGTCAGGATTACGCCGGTCAACGGCAGCGCATCGCCAAAGGCCTTCGCCGTGTTGGCGGCGTCCTGGCCGGTCATGGCATCGACCACGAACAGGGTTTCAACCGGGTTGATCGCCGCGTGCAAGGCCTTGATCTCGCCCATCATCTCTTCGTCGATGTGCAGGCGGCCGGCGGTATCGACGATAACCACGTCGATGAATTTCAGTTTTGCTTCTTTAATAGCTGCTTGCGCAATCTCGACCGGCTTCTGGCTCAGGTCGGAGGGGAAGAAGGTCACACCCACTTCGCCAGCCAGCATTTCCAGTTGCTTGATCGCCGCCGGGCGGTAGATGTCGGCGGACACCACCATCACCGACTTCTTCTTGCGCTCTTTGAGGAAGCGCGCCAGTTTGCCCGCGGTGGTGGTCTTGCCCGCACCCTGCAGGCCGGCCATCAACACCACGGCAGGTGGCACGGCGCTCAGGTTCAGGTCTTCGTTGGCCGCGCCCATGAGGCTTTCGAGTTCGGCCTGGACGATCTTCACGAAGGCCTGGCCCGGCGTCAGGCTACGCGACACCTCGGTGCCGACTGCGCGTTCCTTGACCGAATTGACGAAGTCCTTGACCACCGGCAGGGCGACGTCGGCTTCGAGCAACGCCATGCGCACTTCGCGCAGGGTGTCTTTGATATTGTCCTCGGTCAGCTTGGCCTTGCCGGTGACATGGCGCAGCGTCTGCGAGAGACGGTCGGTTAAGTTTTCAAACATGCGCGATCCTTTCAGGCCCTATGTAGACCGGGGGTAATGGCGGCCCAGCCCGTGAAAAACGTACGCTAGGCGAGCCTGCGGCGTGGGCAGGGCGCGGATTATAGCGAAGACTTGGCCTGGCGCCCACCTCGCTGTCTGCTTGCATGGTCTTTCGTGCCTAGGGGTTCTATGCCAAACTCATCGGCTTTCGGGCTTGCCTAACAGGATTTATGCTCCCCTTGTCACCCAGTTTGCTCACCACACTCGCCGCCGCCTGTTTATACGCCGCTGCGACTCTCTATCAAGGCTCGCGCCTGGCAACCGGTGCCAAGGCGAACAAGCGCCTGCTGATCGGGCTTGGCATCCTTGCCATCCTGGCTCACAGTGCCAGCCTCTTCACCCACCTGTTGACGCCTGTCGGCCTGGGCCTGGACTTTTTCAGCGCCGCCAGCCTGATCGCCGCCGCCGTGATCGCCCTGACGCTGCTGGCCTGTTCGCGCATCCCGGTGGAGAACCTGCTGCTGTTGCTGTTCCCCCTGGGGATGGCCACGGTGCTGCTGGCGCAGTTCGCCCCGGCCGGTACGGTGCAGATCATCAATGAGGCGCCGGGCATCCTGGCGCACATCCTACTGTCGATCCTGGCCTACGGCATGTTCACCATCGCCGTGTTCCAGGCCTTGCTGTTGCTGTTGCAAGACCATCAGCTCAAGCACAAGCACCCGTCCGGCCTCATCAAGAACTTCCCGCCGCTGCAAACCATGGAAAGCCTGCTGTTCGGCTTCCTCTGGGCCGGTTGGGCCCTCCTGTCGGCTTCGCTGATTTCCGGTTGGCTGTTCGTCGAGAACCTGTTCGCCCAGCACCTGGTGCACAAAACCTTGCTGGCGTGCCTGGCCTGGATCGTGTTCAGCGTGTTGCTGTGGGGCCGCACACGCCTGGGATGGCGTGGGCACAAGGCGATCCGCTGGACCCTCGCTGGCTTCTGCCTGCTGATGTTGGCCTACTTCGGCAGCAAGCTGGTTCGCGAATACATCCTGCATATCTGACGAGCCGCGATCATGGATAACCTGGCCCAGGGCCCGCTGCTTGCCGTACTGCTCCTGTTGGTGCTGTGGTCGGGGTTGTTCACCGCCATCGAAGTCGCCCAACAACAGCTACTGGCCCGACGCCAGGCTTCGCGCGGCGGCGATAAACCGCTGGCGCGCCTGAGTTTCCCCCGCGAAAGCCTGATCCTGTGCAACACCCTGAGCCGAGTGCTGGCAGCCATCATCACCACACTGCTGGCCCTGCACCTATGGCAGGAAAACGGCCCCTGGCTCGCCTGCCTGATCGTTACCAGCCTGCTGCTGGTAGTAGCCGAATACCTGCCCCGCACCCTCGCCGCCCGTTACCCAGAGGCCATTCTCGGCTTCGGCAATACCTTACTGGGCGCGCCGTTGAAGCTGCTCTACCCGCTGGCCTGGCTACTCAACGGTGCGGCGCACCTGCTGGCGCGCCCGTTTGTCCGACGCCCCGGCGCAGTCAAGCAGAGCGACGATGCACCACCGCCCCACGATGAACACGCTGACGCCGATCATCCGGCCAACCGCCCGCACCTGCTGTCGGGCATCCACGCGCTGGACAACATCACCGTCAATGACATCCTGGTGCCGCGCAGCGACGTAGACGGCATCAACCTCGACGACCCGATCGAAGCGATCATCGAGCAACTCAAGGCCTCCAAGCGCACGCGCCTGCCGGTGTTCCACAGCGATATCAACCAGGTCGAGGCGGTGCTCAACACCCGCCAGATCCGCCATCTGCTGGCCGACGCCAGCCTGACCAAGGACGCCTTGCTGGCAGCCTGTCACGAGCCATACTTCGTGCCCGAAAGCACGCCCCTACAATTGCAGTTGCTCAATTTTCACAAGCAACAGCGGCGCCTAGGCATGGTGGTGGACGAATACGGCGAAGTGCTGGGCATTGTCACCCTGGAAGACATCCTCGAAGAAATCGTCGGCGAATTTGAAAACGAACAAAACCTCGATAACCCGCATATCCAGCCCCAGCCGGATGGGCGCCTGGTGATCGACGGCGCAGCCTCGATCCGCGAGCTGAACAAGAGCCTGGGCTGGCATCTGCCTTGCGATGGCCCGAAAACCCTCAACGGCCTGGTCACCGAAGCATTGGAGACCATTCCCGAGAGCGCGGTGTGCCTGAAAATCGGCCGCTATCGCTTGGAAATCCTCGAAACCGAGGACAACCGCGTCAGCCGCGTGCTGATCTGGCCGACAAAAGCGCTGTAGCGGCGTAAAGCCCCGCGCCCGGCCCTTGCTGGATCGTTAGGCCCCTTCCTATAATCGACCCCGCTTACCCAAGCCCCGCCGTACCGCGTGCTATCCGCACCTGCCGGTCCCCGGCCCCGCTCCACCGCGTCTTGACGGTGCGCGCTCCCATCCCGAGCCAAGCCTGCGCAGCCCTGATCCCTGGGTGTTCGACCATAATAATTCGCTCCAACGGAGCCTAAGACTGTCAGGGATATCCGCATGACCCCCAGCACGACCATGAGTGACGCCGCACCTGTTGCGCCGACCAACTCGGCCACCCGCGTGGCCACCGCCAGTTTCATTGGCACCGCCATCGAGTTCTATGACTTCTACGTCTACGCCACCGCCGCCGCGCTAGTGATCGGCCCAGTGTTCTTTCCCCAGACCTCCGGCACCGCACAGATGCTGTCGGCGTTCCTGACCTTCGGTATCGCTTTCCTCGCCCGCCCTCTGGGTTCGGCGCTGTTCGGCCATTTTGGCGACCGTATCGGGCGTAAATCCACCCTGGTGGCGTCGTTACTGCTGATGGGGGTGTGCACCACCCTGATTGGCGTCTTGCCCGGCTACGCCACCATTGGCGCCTGGGCGCCGATCCTGCTGTGCGTGCTGCGTTTCGGCCAGGGCCTGGGGCTGGGCGGGGAATGGGGCGGCGCCGCATTGCTGGCCACGGAAAATGCGCCCAAAGGCAAGCGCGCCTGGTTCGGCATGTTCCCGCAACTGGGGCCTTCGATCGGTTTCCTCGCAGCCAACGGCCTGTTTCTGACGCTGGCCATGACCCTGGACGACGAACAGTTCCGCTCCTGGGGCTGGCGCATTCCATTCCTGCTCAGTGCCGCGCTGGTGATGGTCGGCCTGTATGTGCGCCTGAAACTGCACGAAACCCCGGTGTTCGCCAACGCCGTCGCCCGCCAGGAGCGGGTAAAGATGCCGCTGGTTGAGCTGTTCAGCCAATACTGGGCCCCGACCCTGCTGGGCGCCGCCGCGATGGTGGTGTGCTATGCGCTGTTCTACATCTCAACGGTGTTCTCCCTGAGCTACGGGGTTTCCACCCTGGGCTACAGCCGGGAAACCTTCCTCGGCCTGTTGTGCTTTGCCGTGTTGTTCATGGCCGCCGCCACGCCGCTTTCCGCCTGGGCCAGCGACCGTTATGGGCGCAAACCGGTGCTGATTGTCGGCGGCGTGCTGGCGATATTGTCGGGGTTTCTCATGGAGCCGCTGTTGACCCAAGGCTCGACCTGGGGCGTAGCACTGTTCCTGTGCATCGAGCTGTTCCTGATGGGCGTGACCTTCGCCCCCATGGGCGCCCTGCTGCCAGAGCTATTTCCTACCCACGTGCGCTACACCGGCGCGTCGGCGGCCTATAACTTGGGCGGTATTGTCGGCGCTTCGGCGGCACCGTTCTTCGCTCAGAAACTGGTGGCCATGGGCGGTTTGAGTTGGGTCGGCGGGTACGTCTCGGCGGCAGCGGTGCTCAGCCTGGTGGCGGTGCTGTGCCTGAAGGAAACGCGGCATAACGATTTGAATCGGGTGGTTTGACACCAGCGCATCGCGGGCAAGCCCGCCCCACAGTGCGGTTCACTGTGGGAACGCACTTGCCCGCGATAAAAGCGCCCCGATTAAAGCTCTACAACCACTGCTTGGGCAGCGCGTGTAGCTTTGGCGCGGGCCGCTTCGATGGACTCGTCCCGCGCCAGGGCCACGCCCATGCGGCGCTGGCCGTTGACTTCAGGTTTGCCGAACAGGCGCAACGCCGTGTCCGGCTCGCTCAGGGCCTGGCCCAGATTGGCGAACGCGGTCTGGGTCGATTGCCCTTCGACCAGAATCACTGCCGACGCCGAAGGCCCGAACTGACGGATCAGCGGGATCGGTAGGCCCAGGATCGCCCGTGCATGCAGGGCAAACTGCGACAAGTCCTGGGAAATCAGAGTCACCAGGCCGGTGTCGTGGGGGCGCGGCGAGACCTCGCTGAACCACACCTGATCGCCCTTGATGAACAATTCCACGCCAAACAGGCCACGCCCGCCCAGGGCTTCGGTGACCGCCTTGGCGACCCGCTCGGACTCGGCCAGGGCAATCGGGCTCATGGCTTGCGGCTGCCAGGATTCCTGGTAATCGCCCTTCTCCTGGCGGTGGCCTACCGGCGCGCAGAACATGGTGCCGCCCACGTGGCGCACAGTCAGCAAGGTGATTTCGTAGTCGAAGTCGATAAAGCCTTCGATAATCACCCGGCCCTTGCCCGCACGGCCGCCTTCTTGGGCGTAGTCCCAGGCTTTTTGCACGTCATCGGCGCTGCGCAACAGGCTCTGGCCCTTGCCCGAAGAACTCATGACCGGTTTGACCACACAGGGGAAACCCAGGTCCTGCACGGCCTTGCGGTAGTCTTCGACGGTGTCGGCAAAGTGGTAAGGCGAGGTCGGCAGGTCCAGCTCTTCGGCGGCCAGGCGCCGGATGCCTTCGCGGTTCATGGTCAGGGAGGTGGCGCGCGCGGTAGGGATCACGGTGAAGCCTTCGGCCTCCAGCTCCACCAGGGTCGCGGTGGCAATGGCTTCGATCTCGGGCACGATGAAGTGCGGCTTTTCGGCCTCGATCACTGCCCGCAACGCGGCGCCATCGAGCATGTTGATAACGTGGCTGCGATGGGCCACCTGCATCGCCGGCGCGTTGGCGTAGCGGTCCACGGCGATCACTTCAACGCCCAGGCGTTGCAGCTCGATGACCACTTCCTTGCCCAATTCGCCGCAACCACACAGCAAAACGCGGGTCGCGGTTGGCGACAATGGAGTTCCGATACGGGTCATTTCAGGTCCTCAAAGGAGCAGATCATCGAGGGACGCACGCCGGGCGCGCTTCCCGTGGGGAGAAAGCGCGGCATTTTACATGAACCGCGACACTTGGCCTCAGTTGGCGACCGGGTTGCGGCGTAAACGCCAAGCCATGGCCAGCCACACCACCGTCACGCCGGCGAACTTGGAACCCAGGGCGGTGAGCACCACACCGGGGGTGAGCGCGCCGATCAGGCCGAAGAAGATAAAGGTATCGAGTGGAATGCTCAGGGCCGAGCTGATCCACAAGCGGTCGTGCAGCGGGCGTTTGGTGATGCTGAACACCAGCCAGTCGATGCATTCGGAGACCGCGAACGCCGTGGCGCTGGCCAGGGCAATGGAAGGGTCGGACGTCAGGTACGAGAGCACCAGCGCCGCCAGCATGGCGATGATTGCGCCGTGGCCGAAGCGGGTCTGCACCATGTCGCGCAGCACAAACACCAGGCCACCCCAGGCAGACCAGATGATGTCCAGGTGCGGCGCGGTGGAAAAGGCGTAGTTAATCAGCACGACACTGCTGATATAGGCAATCAGGAAGAGCATGGGGCGAGGGACCTGTGAACAAGGCGCACAGGGTACTGCACAATTAAAATGATGTCGTCTTGGATATCGTTATCGCGGGCAAGCCCGCTGCTGCGCCGGCTCAGGCACCCGAGCGCCCCGGAATCATCCACAGCCGCCCATTCGCCTTCGCCCGCTCATGGCACACGCCCAGCACCCGACGGCGCTCGGCGTTGTCCATGCGGCTCCATCGGGTGATTTCGTCGACATTGCGCTGGCAACCGGTGCAAATATCCTGCTCGTCCAGGGCGCAGATACTGACACAGGGCGAGGCTACCGGGCGTTCGCTGGCGGTCATGGCTCCTGCTCGGCCAGGTCGCGGGCGTAGCGCTGGGCGTTATGCACATAGTGCGCGGCGCTGGCCTGGAGCATGTTCTTTTGCGCTTCGGTCAACTCGCGCACCACTTTGCCTGGCGAGCCCATGACCAGCGAACCATCGGGGATTTCCTTGCCTTCACCGATCAGCGAGTTGGCGCCGATGATGCAGTGCTTGCCGATCTTGGCACCGTTGAGGATCACCGCGTTGATGCCGATCAGGCTGTAGTCGCCCACCGTGCAGCCGTGGAGCATGGCGTTGTGGCCGATAGTGACGCCGGTGCCGATCGTCAGCGGGAAGCCCATGTCGGTGTGCATCACCGTGCCATCCTGCACATTGCTGTCCTTGCCGATCAGGATCAGCTCGTTGTCCCCACGCAGCACTGCGTTGAACCAGACGTTGGCGCCCTCCTCCAGCTTGACCTTGCCCACCAGCGTGGCGTTAGGCGCAACCCAGCTCTGGGGGTGGGTTTGAACACGGGCATCGCCCAAGCGGTATTTCATCAGGTAATCCTCACGGCTCACGGCGCCATACGAGCGATGGCTTCAAATATTGATAAAGCTCTTGGGGGGGTGGTGCAGGCTGATCTTCGCGTCATAGAGCAAATTAACCAACTCGACGATCATGATCGCGGTCAGGCCCCAGATCTTGTACTCGCCAAAGCGGTAGCTGGGCACATACCAACTGCGGCCCTGGTAGTCGATGCGGTGGGTGTGCTCACGCGGGTCCTGGCGGAAAAACTCCAGAGGCACGCTGAACACGGCCGCGATCTCCGCGTCGTTGGCGCGGTATTCGACGAAGTCGGGAACCACCCCGACAAAAGGCGTGACACGGATGCCATGCAAGGAAATCAGTGGGCTGAGGGGCCCGATCACTTCCACCAGGCCCGGCGGCAGGCCGATTTCCTCTTCGGCCTCGCGCAGGGCGGTGAACACTAGGTCCGGGTCTTCGGGGTCGCGGCGCCCGCCAGGAAAGGCCACTTCGCCACCATGGGTCGAGAGACCGCTGGCGCGCAGGGTCAGCACCAGCTCCGGCTCGTCGCTGCGAGTGATGGGCACCAGCACCGCGGCTTCGGGAAAACGCCGGTCGGTTTCCAGGGTGCGCGGGGTGTGGTTGCTTACACGGTGAAGTAGCTCGTCCAGCATGAGTCATCTCGATCTGTTGGCTACTGGGCATCATGCACCAAAGGAATCACTCGCCCAACCCCAAAAAACCCGGCATGTCGCTTAACGACAACTTGCAGGCAAGCGACCCGCCACGCCAAGATAGCCGCAGCCTTTTCGGAAGCCCCCGTATGAATTTTTGCAGCCAGTGCGGTCACCCGGTTACCCAGCGCATTCCCGATGGCGACTCACGCCTGCGTTTTGTCTGCGATCACTGCCAGACCATTCACTACCAGAACCCCAACATCGTCGCCGGGTGCCTGCCCACCTGGGGCACGCAAGTGCTGTTGTGCCGCCGCGCCATCGAACCGCGCCTGGGTTACTGGACGTTGCCGGCCGGGTTCATGGAAAACGGCGAGACCGTACAGCAGGCCGCCGAACGCGAAACCGCCGAGGAAGCCTGCGCCCGCGTGCGCAACCTGAGCCTCTACACCTTGATCGATGTGCCTCATATCAGCCAGGTGCATGTGTTCTTTCGCGCCGAGCTGGCCGACCCGGATTTCGCCGCGGGCATCGAGAGCCTAGAAGTGCGGCTGTTCGAGGAGGCCGACATCCCTTGGTCAGAGCTGGCTTTCCGCACCGTGGGGCGTACCCTAGAATGCTTTTTCGCTGACCGCCGCGCGGGCCTCTACCCGGTGCGCAGCGAATCCATACCGCCGCTGGCCCAGCCTGCGATCACTTAAAACAACAACACCGTACCTTGGGAAATCGTTTCAATGCGCTGGTTGCTTGCACTGCTCTGCCTCTCTGTCATGGCTGTATCCCAGGCCTCCCCGATGGGAACCCTGGACGGCAAAATCATCGAAAAAGTGCTGGTGCTCAAATCGGCCCATCAACTGCAACTGATAAACGATGGCAAACCGCTCAAGACCTACCGCATCTCCCTGGGCAAGAAACCCAAGGGCCCCAAGCTGATGGAAGGCGACAAACGCACCCCCGAGGGCTTCTATTGGCTGGATTGGCGCAAAACCAGCGACCGCTTCAACCTGGCCATGCACATTTCCTACCCCAACATCACCGACGCCGCCCGCGCCCGCCGCGAAGGCGTACCGCCAGGCGGAATGATAATGATCCACGGCACCCCGGACTCCGAGGAATACCCGGAGGACTACTTCCACACCCTGGACTGGACCGACGGCTGCATTGCCATGCGTAACGTTGACATGCGCGAAGTGTGGGGCCTGGTCAAGGACGGCACGATGATTGAAATCCGGCCGTGAGCCTTTGGGCCCGCCCACAAAAAACCCGCTGACCGTTTCCGGTTCAGCGGGTTTTTCATTTGAGCGGCCCAGGAGTCAGAAATCCTCCAACCGCCACACTTCATAGGCTGGGGTTTCGTAGGGGTGGCTGAGTTTGAGGGCCGCGACGGCGGCCACTATCGACTCATCTGCCACCACCAACTCGACTCGCCATTCCTCTACCTGCTCGACCTCGCCGGTTTGCCCGAGGAACGGCTGGCTGCCGTCCAAAGGGCGGAACTGGCCAAACCCGAGCACCTGCCAGGCGCACTGGTCGTAGGCGCCGATCCGTCCGCCACCGGCGGCGAATACGGCACTTTTGACCTGCTCCACGTGGCTGGGCGGAACGAAGAAGGCGAGTTTGTACACGGCCTTAGTTCACCCACACACGGGCGTTGCGGAACATGCGCATCCATGGCGCGTCTTCGTTCCAGTCTTCCGAGCGCCACGAGTTCTGCACGGCACGGAACACCCGCTCCGGGTGCGGCATCATGATGGTCACGCGGCCGTCGCGGCTGGTCAGGCCGGTGATCCCGCGCGGCGAGCCGTTCGGGTTAGCCGGGTAGCTTTCGGTGACCTTGCCGTGGTTATCGACAAAGCGCATCGCCACACAGCCGGACAGGTCGGCTTCGAGCAGGGCCTCTTCGCTTTCAAACTCGGCATGGCCTTCACCGTGGGCGATGGCGATTGGCATGCGCGAGCCGGCCATGCCCTGCAGGAAGATCGAGTTCGACTCCTGCACCTGGACCATGGCCACCCGGGCTTCGAACTGCTCGGAGCGGTTGCGCACGAAGTGCGGCCAGAACTCGCTGCCGGGGATCAGTTCGTGCAGGTTGGACATCATCTGGCAACCGTTGCACACGCCCAGAGTGAAGCTGTCATTACGCTCGAAGAAGCCCTGGAAGGCATCGCGGGCGCGGCTGTTGAACAGCGCCGACTTAGCCCAGCCTTCACCGGCGCCCAGTACGTCGCCGTAGGAGAAACCGCCGCAGGCCACCAGGCCTTTGAACTCGTTGAGGTCGACACGGCCAGCGAGGATATCGCTCATGTGCACGTCGATCGCGCTGAAACCGGCGCGGTCGAAGGCTGCGGCCATTTCCACCTGGCCGTTGACGCCCTGCTCACGCAGCACGGCAACTTGTGGGCGGATGCCTTTTTTGATGTAGGGCGCGGCCACGTCCTGGTTGACGTCGAAGCTGAGCTTGACGCTCAAACCCGGGTTGTCTTCCTCCAGGATCAGGTCGAATTCCTGTTCAGCGCAGTCGACGTTGTCGCGCAGACGCTGGATCTGGTAGCTGGTTTCAGCCCACTGACGTTGCAACAGGCGACGCTGACCCTCAAACACGGTGTCGCCATTGAAGATGATGCTGATATCGCCACTGTTCACCGGTTGGCCGATAACCGAGACGCAATCGCCCAGGCCGGCGGCGCTGAACTGTGCAAGCACGTCCGGGGTAGCGTCCTGGCGAACCTGGATCACCGCGCCCAGCTCTTCGTTGAACAAAATGGCGGCGATATCGGCCGAGGTTTCGGCCACGCCATCGAGGTTCAGGCTCAGGCCGCAATGGCCGGCAAAGGCCATTTCCACGGTGCTGGTAAGCAGGCCGCCGTCGGAACGGTCGTGATAGGCCAGCAGGTGGCCATCAGCGTTCAAGCCCTGGATCACGGCGAAGAAGGCCTTGAGGTCTTCGGCGTCGTCAACGTCCGGGGCCTGGCTGCCAAGCTTGCCGTGGACCTGGGCCAGGATCGAGGCGCCCATGCGGTTCTGGCCACGGCCCAGGTCGATCAGAATCAGGTCGGTGGTGCCCTTGTCCATGCGCAACTGCGGGGTCAGGGTCTGGCGGATGTCGGTGACCGGCGCGAACCCGGTGACGATCAACGACATCGGCGACGTCACGGTCTTGTCCACGCCTTCATCGTTCCAGCGCGTAGCCATGGACATGGAGTCCTTGCCCACCGGAATGGTGATGCCCAATTCCGGGCACAGCTCCATGCCGACAGCCTTGACCGTGTCGTACAGACGCGCGTCTTCACCGGGGTGGCCGGCCGCGGACATCCAGTTGGCCGACAGTTTGATGTCGGAGATTTTGCCAATGCGCGAAGCAGCGATGTTGGTCAGCACCTCGCCGATGGCCATGCGGCCCGACGCCGGGGCATCCAGCAGGGCCAGCGGCGTGCGCTCGCCCATGGCCATGGCTTCACCGGTGTAGACGTCAAAACTGGTGGCGGTGACGGCAACGTCGGCCACCGGCACTTGCCATGGGCCGACCATCTGGTCACGGGCCACGAGGCCGGTAATGGTGCGGTCGCCGATGGTAATCAGGAAGCTCTTGCTGGCCACCGCTGGGTGGTGCAAGACACGCTCGACACACTCGGCGATGTTCAGGCCTGAGGGGTCGAAGTCATCGCCCAGCTCGCTTTCACGAACCGCCGAACGGTGCATGCGCGGGGCCTTGCCCAGCAGCACTTCCAGCGGCATGTCCACGGGGCTGTTGCCGAAGTGGCTGTCGGTGACCGTCAGTTGCGGCTCGGCAGTGGCTTCGCCGACCACGGCGAACGGGCAGCGCTCGCGCTCGCAGATCGCCTGGAAACGGGCGAAATCCTCAGGGCCAACGGCCAGCACGTAGCGTTCCTGGGATTCGTTGCTCCAGATCTCGTGCGGGGCCATGCCCGGCTCGTCGTTGGGAATGTTGCGCAGCTCGAAGCGACCGCCACGGCCACCGTCGTTGACCAGTTCCGGGAAGGCGTTGGACAGGCCGCCCGCGCCGACGTCGTGGATGAAGCTGATGGGGTTTTTGTCACCCAACTGCCAGCAACGGTCGATGACTTCCTGGCAACGACGCTCCATCTCCGGGTTTTCCCGTTGCACGGAAGCGAAATCCAGGTCCGCCGAGCTGGCGCCAGTGGCCATGGAGGATGCCGCACCGCCGCCCAGGCCGATGAGCATGGCCGGGCCGCCGAGGACGATCAGCTTGGAGCCGACAACGATCTCGGCCTTCTGCACGTGTTCGGCGCGGATGTTGCCCATGCCGCCGGCCAGCATGATCGGCTTGTGGTAACCGCGCACTTCATCGCCACGGGGGGTGGTGATGGACTGCTCGAAAGTACGGAAATAGCCCGTCAGGGCCGGACGGCCGAATTCGTTGTTGAACGCTGCGCCGCCCAGCGGGCCTTCGATCATGATGTCCAGCGCGGTGACGATGCGCTCGGGCTTGCCGTAAGGCACTTCCCAGGGCTGCTCGAAACCGGGGATCTGCAGGTTAGATACGGTGAAACCGGTCAGGCCGGCCTTGGGCTTGGCGCCGCGACCGGTTGCACCTTCATCGCGGATCTCGCCACCGGAACCGGTGGACGCGCCCGGGAACGGCGCAATGGCGGTCGGGTGGTTGTGGGTCTCGACCTTCATCAGGATGTGCACCGGCTCCTGCACCGCGCCGTACTGGCGGGTCTCAGGGTTCGGGAAGAAACGCCCGGCCACGCTGCCGACGATGACCGAGGCGTTGTCCTTGTAGGCCGACAGGACACCTTCGCTGTGCATCACGTAGGTGTTCTTAATCATGCCGAACAGGCTTTTCTCCTGGCTCTGGCCGTCGATATCCCAACTGGCGTTGAAGATCTTGTGGCGGCAGTGCTCGGAGTTCGCCTGGGCGAACATCATCAGTTCGATGTCGTGAGGGTTGCGCCCCAGGCCAACGAAGGCGTTGACCAGGTAGTCGATCTCGTCTTCCGCCAGGGCCAGGCCCAGTTCGCGGTTGGCGGTTTCCAGCGCGGTACGACCGCCGCCCAGCACATCGATAGCGGTCAGCGGCTTGGGCTCGGCGTGGCTGAACAGACCGGCAGCCTGCTCCAGGTCGCCGAGCACGATTTGCGTCATGCGGTCGTGCAGGGCATCGGCCACCAATTGCGCCTGGGCCTCACTGAATTCACCGGCTACATAGAAGGCAATGCCGCGCTCCAGGCGCTGGACCTTCGCCAGGCCACAGTTGCGAGCGATGTCGCTGGCCTTGCTCGACCACGGCGAGATGGTGCCAAAACGCGGCAGCACCAGGAACAGGCGGCCGGTCGGCTCTTGAACAGGAACGCTTGGGCCGTACTTCAGAAGGCGCGCGAGCACCTGCTGTTCGTCGCCGGTCAGGACGCCGGTAACTTCGGCGAAGTGAGCGAATTCAGCATACAAGCCACTGACAGCCGGAACCTTCTGGCTCAGTTGCTCAAGGAGTTTGCTGTGGCGAAAGGCAGAAAGGGCAGGAGCGCCGCGCAGGATCAACATCTTCGGGACAGCCTCGGGAAGGGGTGTGCTTTGAGGCCGCGTATTCTAGCCTAAACCGCCCGCGACAGCACCCGAAACGGCACGCCACGGGCGAGCCGGACATCGCCTGAGCATCGCATCGGGGTAACCGAGGCCAGCGAGGGGCGAGGCGCATAGTTTTTTTGCGTCGAAATATGCCAGAACAACAGCGGCGCTTCAGGCCCGCCAGGGTGTTTGCCCTGCGCTAGCAGACCTGCCTCGCGCTGTCGAGATATGGCGCTGATGGTCCTTTGCGTATACTGCGCAGATGTTTTCCCAAATGGCTTTCCGTCCGCGCTGCGCCAAATGGCTCATCGCAACCGGACTCTTCCTGATGCTCGGTGCCTGTGTTGATAAACCCAGCACACTGGAGCGCGTAAAGGAGGATGGCGTACTGCGGGTGATAACCCGCAACAGTCCCGCCACCTACTTTCAGGACCGCAACGGCGAAACCGGCTTCGAATACGAGCTGGTGAAACGTTTCGCCGACGATCTGGGCGTAGAGCTGAAGATCGAAACCGCCGACAACCTTGACGACCTCTTCGATCAGTTGGGCAAGCCCAACGGCCCTGTGCTGGCTGCTGCCGGTCTGGTCAGCAGCGAGAAACGCAAACAGCAGGTCCGCTTTTCCCACACCTACCTGGACGTCACCCCGCAGATCATCTATCGCAACGGCCGCTCCCGCCCCACCAACGCGGCCGACCTGGCTGGCAAGCGCATCATGGTGCTTAAGGGCAGCACCCACGCCGAGCAATTGGCGGCACTGAAACAGAAATACCCTTCTATAGAGTACGAAGAATCCGACGCCGTCGAAGTAGTTGACCTACTGCGCATGGTGGACGAAGGGCAAATCGACCTGACCCTGGTCGATTCCAACGAAGTGGCGATGAACCAGGTCTACTTCCCCAATGTGCGTGTCGCCTTCGACCTAGGCGAAGCCAGCCAGCAAAGCTGGGCGGTAGCCGCCGGCGAAGACAACAGCCTGCTCAATGAGATCAACGAATACCTGGACAAGGTCCAGGCGAACGGCACCCTGCAACGCCTAAAGGACCGCTACTACGGCCATGTCGATGTGCTCGGTTATGTTGGCGCCTACACCTTCGCCCAGCACCTGCAACAACGCTTGCCTAAGTACGAGAAGTTCTTCAAGACCTCGGCCAAGGCAGAAAAGGTCGATTGGCGCCTGCTGGCGGCCATCGGCTATCAGGAATCGTTGTGGCAACCGGCCGTGACTTCCAAGACCGGGGTGCGCGGCCTGATGATGCTGACCCAGAACACCGCCCAGGCCATGGGCGTGTCCAACCGCCTCGACCCCAAGCAGAGCATCAGCGGCGGCGCTAAGTACCTGGCCCTTATAAAGGCACAACTGGACGACAAGATCGAAGAACCGGATCGCACCTGGTTCGCTCTGGCGGCCTACAACGTGGGCGGCGGCCATCTGGACGACGCCCGCAAGCTCGCGGAAAAAGAAGGGCTGAACCCTAATAAATGGCTGGATGTAAAGAAAATGCTGCCGCGCCTGTCGCAGAAGCAGTGGTATAGCAAGACCCGCTACGGCTATGCCCGGGGCGGCGAGCCGGTGCATTTTGTGGCCAACATTCGGCGTTACTACGACATCCTGACCTGGGTCACGCAGCCGCAGTTGGAAGGCGATCAGGTCGCCGAAGGCAACCTGCATGTACCTGGCGTGGACAAGACCAAGCCAGCCCAAGAAACCCCGCCGCTCTAACCCCCTGAATCGACTGTGGGAGCGAGCCTGCTCGCGATGGTGCCGCAGCTATTCGCATTGCTCTACCGCGACAATACCGCTATCGCGGGCAAGCCCGCTCCCACAGGGTTTGGTTGTCTTCAGGCCTTGGCGGCGGCCGCCAGGATCAGCGCCTTCATCTCCGCCACCGCGCCCTTGAAGCCGACGAACAGCGCATGGGCCACCAGCGCATGGCCGATGTTCAATTCGTTGATGCCCTTGATCGCCGCCACCGCTTCGACGTTGTGATAGTGCAAACCATGCCCGGCGTTGACGATCAAGCCCTGGGCCAAGCCGCAAGCCACACCATCGACGATGCGTTGCAACTCATCGGCCACGTCACTTGGGGTTTGCGCATCGGCGTAGCGGCCAGTATGCAACTCGATGGCCGGAGCACCGACACGCCGCGAAGCTTCGATTTGCCGCTCGTCGGCGTCGATAAACAGCGAAACTTCACAGCCGAAGCTCGCCAGGCGTTCCACCGCGGCCTTGATACGCGCTTCCTGGCCGGCCACGTCGAGGCCGCCTTCGGTGGTCAGTTCCTGACGGGTTTCCGGCACCAGGCAGATGTGCGCCGGGCGGATGCGCTCGGCAAACAGCATCATTTCTTCGGTGACGCCCATTTCGAAGTTCATGCGGGTTTGCAGCACGTCCTTGAGCAACAGCACGTCGCGCTCCTGGATATGCCGGCGATCTTCACGCAGATGCACGGTGATGCCATCGGCGCCCGCCTCTTCGGCGTCCAGCGCAGCCTTGACCGGGTCCGGATAACGGGTGCCGCGAGCCTGGCGCAAGGTCGCCACGTGGTCGATGTTCACGCCAAGAAGAATGCGATTGCTGGTGGTCACGAAAAGCGCTCCAAAAGACAGGGAAGTTGGGCGCACAGCATACAGGCTAGGGCTTGCGAAACAACTCGCGGCTCACCAGTGGCCGCCCGCCCAGGTGCACCGCCAGGGCCTGGCGCATCAGGCGTTTGGCCGCAGCCAACGCGCCGGTTGCACTCCAGTCGGCCTCGGCCATGGCCAACAATTCGGCACCGTGGAACAGGCCCGGTTGCACCAGGTAAACCCTCTCCAGGCCCGCGTCGACGACCAGGCGGTAGAGGCCGTCCGGTGCAACCGGGTTGCCCTGGATATCGGTGCCCAGCGCAAAACCATAGCCCAGATCATCCAGCAGCCGCCACTCGAAGGCCCGCAGCAGCGGCTCCAGAGGGCGACCTTCGGCCAAGGCCAGCAAGGTGGCGCTGTAGTGCTCGAACACCGCTGGGTGCGGGTCTTCGGCAGGCAACAGGCGGATCAGCAACTCATTGAGGTAGAGACCGCTGAACAGCGCCTCTCCGTTGAGCCAATTGGACGCGCCGGCGCTTTCCATACGCCCGACGTTCTTCAACTCGCCGCGCCCGCGAAACTCCACTTCCAGCGCCACGAACGGCCGGGCCAGTGTGCCCGCCTTACCCCGCGCACTACGCAACACCGCCCGCAGCCGCCCCTGCGGCGTGAGGAAATCCACCAGGGCGCTGGTTTCGCGGTAGGCGCGGCTATGCAGGACGTAGGCGGGTTGACCGGTGGGGGGAGTCGAGGACATGGCGGTTCTCACGGACGCGGTACAGTTTTATGAACAGCACAAACCAATGTGGGAGCGGGCCTGCCCGCGATGGCGGACTAACGCTCAACATCACTGTTGAATGCTGCATCCTCATCGCAGGCAGGCCCGCTCCCACAGGAATGCCCCGGTGTACCGCAAACCGAAACTACAGGTCGCCGTAACCCAGCGAACGCAATGCCCGCTCATCGTCAGACCAGCCACCCTTGACCTTGACCCAAAGGTTAAGCATGACCTTGGAGTCGAACAGCAGCTCCATGTCCTTGCGCGCTTCGGTGCCAATGCGTTTGATGCGCTCGCCCTTGTCGCCAATGATGATTTTCTTCTGGCCATCGCGCTCGACCAGGATCAGAGCGTGGATGTGCAGAGTCTTGCCCTGCTGCTTGAACTCTTCGATTTCCACGGTGATCTGGTACGGCAGTTCGGCACCCATCTGGCGCATGATTTTCTCGCGCACCAGTTCGGCGGCAAGGAAACGGCTGCTGCGGTCGGTGATCTGGTCTTCCGGGAAAAAGTGTTCGTTTTCCGGCAGATGATTGGCGATCACGCGCTCCAGTGCTTCAAGGTTATGCCCGTGCTGTGCCGAGATCGGCATGATCTGAGCGTTGGGCAATTGCTCCTGAAGCCAGCTCAGGTGCGGCATCAACTCGGCCTTGTCTTCGATGCGGTCGGTCTTGTTCAGCGCCACGATCAACGGGCCGGTCACGTACTGCACGCGCTCAAGAACCATCTGGTCTTCGTCGGTCCACTTGGTGCGGTCCACCACGAAGATCACCACATCAACGTCCTTCAACGCGGCCGAGGCAGTTTTGTTCATGTAGCGGTTCAGGGCTTTTTCGCCGCCCTTGTGCATACCTGGGGTATCGACGTAGACGGCTTGCACATTGCCTTCGGTCTTGATGCCCAGCATGTTGTGGCGCGTGGTCTGGGGTTTGCGCGAAGTGATCGCCAGTTTTTGCCCCAGGATATGGTTCAGCAGCGTGGACTTGCCCACGTTGGGACGGCCGACGATGGCAACATAGCCACAGCGAGTTGCGGTTGAATCAGTCATGGCCATTCTCCACGCCCAGGGCTATCAGAGCTGCGGCCGCCGCTACCTGTTCGGCAATACGACGGCTCACACCCTGACCTCGGCTTTTTTCATTCAATAGGGTGATCTCGCATTCGACGAAGAACGTCCGGCAATGCGGCTCACCCTGGATATCCACCACTTCGTAACGCGGCAGTTCGCAACCGCGGGACTGCAAAAACTCCTGCAGGCGGGTTTTGGGATCTTTGTTGGTGTCAACCAGGGTCAGCGTTTCAAACTCCGAAGCCAGCCAGGCCAATACGCGCTCGCGGGCCACTTCCATTCCGGCATCGAGGTAGATCGCCCCAATCAGGGCCTCCAGGGCATCGGCCAGGATCGATTCACGGCGAAAACCGCCGCTCTTCAATTCGCCAGAACCCAGGCGCAGGTACTCGCCCAGGTCGAAACCACGGGCCAGTACTGCCAGGGTCTCGCCCTTCACCAGGCGTGCGCGCAAACGCGACAACTGGCCTTCGCGAGCCAGGGGGAAGCGGTCGAACAAGGCTTCACCGGCGACGAAGTTGAGGATGGCATCACCGAGAAACTCCAGGCGTTCGTTGTTGCGCCCGGCAAAACTGCGGTGGGTCAGGGCCAGGACCATCAGTTCCTGGTCCTTGAAGGTGTAACCGAGCTGACGCTCAAGACGGCTTAAAGAGACGCTCACGGCTTATCCACGCTGAGTTCGTGGTCGAGATCCGCCAGGGCGAGGCCCTGGAGGGCTAGAACAATTAACGCTGTGTTCAAAAATAACTTCCTGAATATCGTTGGCTGCATAGGGGCGGCCCGTTTGGCGGCACCAAAAATGCATTCGGCGCTGTGGTCAACAGCGCCGTGGGTGATTACTTGATAAGGCCAACCCGCGAGAAGTTCGGCAGGTGGCTGAGTTTCGGCTCCGGCCAGCTCATCCAGACCGCGAAAGCCTTGCCGACGATGTTCTGGTCGGGAACCATGCCCAGCAGATCCTTGGGAATGCTGGGGTCATCCCAATAGCGACTGTCGTTCGAGTTGTCGCGGTTGTCGCCCATCATGAAGTAATGCCCGGCGGGCACGACCCACTGGCGATCCGGCGGCGACCGGTAGCGGCTCATTTCCTTGCGGATCAGGTGCTCGGCCTCGCCCAGTTTTTCCTTGTACAGCTCGGCGCTGCCCAGGGTACCCGGCTCGGCGCCCACCAACTGCTCGGCGACCGACTGACCATTGACGAACAAGCGTTTGTCGGCGGTATAACGCACCTCATCGCCTGGCAGGCCGACCACACGCTTGATGTAGTTGACGTTCGGGTCGCTTGGGTAGCGGAACACCATCACATCACCGCGTTGCGGGTCACCGACCTCGATGACTTTCTTGTCGATCACCGGCAAGCGAATCCCGTAGGAAAACTTGCTCACCAGGATGAAATCGCCCACATCCAGAGTCGGCTTCATCGAGCCAGAGGGAATCTGGAATGGCTCGACCAAAAACGAACGCAGCACCAACACGATGAACAGCACCGGGAAGAACGATTTGCCGTATTCAACCAGCAAAGGCTCTTTGTTCAGTTTCTCGATCACCAACACATCGGGCTGGCTGACGCTGCCCTGATAATGGGCAACGGCCCCCCGGCGACGCGGCGCCAGAAACACCAGGTCGAGCAACGCCAGCAGGCCGCAAACGGCAACAGCGATGACCAGCAACAGCGGGAAATTTAGCGACATAGGACCTAACTATCCAACCTGAGCACTGCAAGGAAGGCTTCTTGTGGAATTTCCACGTTACCGACCTGCTTCATGCGTTTCTTACCGGCCTTCTGCTTTTCCAACAGCTTGCGCTTACGGCTGACGTCGCCGCCATAGCATTTGGCCAGTACGTTCTTTCTGAGAGCCTTGACAGTGGTCCGCGCCACAATCTGCCCGCCAATGGCGGCCTGGATTGCCACATCGAACATCTGCCGAGGAATCAGCTCCTTCATTTTCTCGGTCAATGCACGCCCTTTGTAGTGGGCGTTGTCGCGGTGGACGATCAACGCCAGGGCGTCAACTTTCTCACCGTTAATCAGTACATCCAGCTTGACCAGGTTCGCCGACTGGTAACGATCGAAATGGTAATCGAGCGAAGCATAGCCGCGGCTGGTGGATTTGAGACGGTCGAAGAAGTCCAGGACCACTTCGTTCATCGGCAAATCGTAGGTCACCTGGACCTGGGTACCGAGGAAGAGCATGTCGTGCTGCACGCCACGCTTCTCGATGCACAGGGTGATGACGTTGCCCAGGTGTTCCTGGGGCACAAGAATGTTGGCCCGCACGATAGGTTCGCGCATGTCCTCGATAGACGACAGATCCGGCAGTTTCGACGGGTTATCGACGTAGATCGTCTCACCGGTCTTGAGCAGCAGCTCGAAGATCACGGTCGGGGCGGTGGTAATCAGGTCCAGGTCGTACTCGCGCTCCAGGCGCTCCTGGATGATTTCCATGTGCAGCATGCCCAAAAACCCGCAACGGAAGCCGAAGCCCAAGGCGTCGGAGCTTTCCGGGGTGTACTGCAGGGACGAATCGTTGAGGGTCAGCTTTTGCAGCGCCTCGCGAAAGTCCTCGAAGTCGTCGGAACTGACCGGGAACAGGCCAGCGTAGACCTGCGGCTGGATGCGCTTGAAGCCAGGCAGTACATCGACGTCCGGGGTGGAGCTCAAGGTCAGGGTGTCGCCCACGGGTGCACCGTGGATGTCCTTGATGCCGGCGATGATGAAGCCCACTTCGCCCGCTTTCAGATCGACGGTGGCGGTGTGCTTGGGGTTGAACACGCCCACGCTATCCACCAGGTGGATCTTGCCGGTGGACTTGACCAGGATCTTGTCGCCCTTCTTCACGCGGCCATGGCGCACGCGAACCAGGGACACGACGCCCAGGTAGTTGTCGAACCAGGAGTCGATAATCAACGCTTGCAGCGGATCTTCGATATTGCCGGTCGGCGCGGGGATGGTCGCGACCAGGCGTTCGAGCACTTCGTCGACACCCAGGCCGGTCTTGGCACTGCAGGTGACGGCGTCGGTGGCATCGATGCCGATGATTTTCTCGATTTCTTCCTTGACCCGGTCCGGATCGGCCTGTGGCAGGTCGATCTTGTTCAGCACCGGCATTACTTCCAGGCCCTGCTCGATGGCCGTGTAGCAGTTGGCCACGGACTGGGCTTCGACGCCCTGGCCGGCATCGACCACCAGCAAGGCACCTTCACAGGCCGCCAGCGAACGGCTGACTTCATAGGTGAAGTCAACGTGGCCGGGGGTGTCAATGAAGTTCAACTGGTAGTTGATACCGTCCTTGGCTTTGTAATAGAGGGTGACGCTGTGGGCCTTGATGGTGATCCCGCGTTCACGCTCCAGGTCCATGGAATCGAGTACCTGGGCTTCCATCTCGCGCTCGGCCAGGCCACCGCACATCTGGATGAAACGGTCAGCCAGCGTCGACTTGCCATGGTCAATGTGGGCGATGATGGAGAAATTGCGGATATGACTCAAATCACTCACGGATGAACACTCAAAAAGGCTGCAGGCATAGCCCGCCGAAAAATAGCCGGGAATTGTACCTGATCCACGGCGCCAGCGTCACGTTCACCTGTCAGCAGCGCACAATGAAAAACGCCCCGGTCTTTCGACCAGGGCGCTTTGCGTGCAGCCTGATACGGGCTCAGCCGGCCCGGCGCAGCAGCCAGACGCCTGCCAGGGCGCAAATCCCGGCCGGCACCAGCACCGCGAACAGCGGCGAGAAGCCGAACACCAGGCTCGAGGGGCCGAGCAAGTCCTGGGCGATGCGGAAGGTGAAACCCACCAGCACACCGGTAAACACGCGCTGGCCCAAGGTCACCGAACGCAGCGGGCCGAAGATGAAGGAAATCGCCATCAGCACCAGCGCCGCCGTAACCAAGGGCTGCAGCACCTTGACCCAAAAGGCCAGCCAGTAACGGCCATTGTTCAGGCCCTGGTCGGCCAGGTAGTGGATGTAACCCCACAGGCCGGTGATGGACAGCGAGTCCGGGGCCATGACCACGGTGCTCAGCAGTTGCGGGCTGAGGGCCACGTCCCAGCGCTCTTCGGGCACATTGACCACTTCAGTGCTGTCGCCATGGAACAGGGTGGTGGTGACGTCCGTCAGTTGCCAGTGATCCTGATCGAACGTCGCCCGCCGGGCGAAACTCGACGATTGCATGTGCCGCTCCTTGTCGAAGCGGTAGCGGGTGACACCGTAGAGCAAGCCGTTGGGTTGCACCGAGTTGATGTGGATGAACTCGTCGCCCTGCCGGTGCCACAAACCGTGCTTGGCGCTTTGCGCCTCGCCGCCGCCCTGGGCCAGGGAGCGGTTGGCCTGGGCCATGTTTTCCGTGGCCGGGGCGACATACTCGCCCACCAGCACGCCCACCAGCATCAGTACCAGCATCGGCTTCATCACCGCCCAGACGATGCGCCCGATGGACACCCCGGCCGCACGCATGATGGTCAGTTCGCTGGCGCTGGCCAGGCTGCCCAGGCCGATCAGGCAGCCAATCAGCGCCGCCATCGGCAGCATGTCGTAGACCCGCCGTGGCGCGGTCAGCAGCACGAAGCTCAGCACATCGACCAAGGTATAGGTGTCGCTGACGTCACCCATTTCATCGATGAAGGCGAACAGGGACGCCAGGCCGAGGATGATCCCCAGCACGGCGATGATGGCCATGAATACGCTGCTACCAATGTAGCGGTCGAGCTTACCCACGGGCCACCTCCAACACACTGCGGCGACTCGCCATCTTCAAACGCCACGGCTCCCAGTACAAAAGCCCCAGGCCAATGGCCAGGAAAATCCCGTGAACCCACCACAAGCCCAGCGCGGGCGGGATCTTGCCTTTTTCCAGGGCGCCACGGGCGGCGATGAGGATGCTCAGGTAAGCCATATAAAGGAGGATCGCCGGCAGCAGCTTGAGGAAACGCCCTTGGCGCGGGTTGACCCGCGAGAGCGGCACCGCCATCAGCGTCACGATGAACACCAGCAGCGGCAGCGATAGGCGCCATTGCAGCTCGGTGCGTGAGCGCAGGTCGTCGTTCCCCAGCAGGGTACGGGTGGACATGGCGTCACGGTCGGTCACTTCGTCACTGACATCAGGCTTGGGCAGCAGCACGCCGTAGGTGTCGTACTTGATGGCACGGTAGTCCGCCTGCCCCGGGTTGCCATCGTAGCGATAGCCGTTTTCCAAGATCAGGTAGCGGTTGCCATCCTCCTGGACCTCCTGGCGGCCCTTCTCGGCCACCAGCACGGAAATGCCCCGGTCTTTCTTGTCCGCCGACACCCGTTTCTCGGAAATAAACACACCGGCCAGGTTGGTGCGGTCGTCGGACAGTTTCTCGGTGTAGGTCACCCGCGTGCCATCGCGCAGCGCTTGGAAGCGGCCGGGCACCAAGGTGTCGAACTCGGTCATCGCGTCCTGCTTGTTGAGCAGCAACTGGAACTGGTTGGCCCCTTGCGGCGCCAGGCTCAGGCTCAGCCAGGCGACGATCAGCGCCACCAGCGCGGCCGGCACCATGGTCATGCCCAGCAGGCGTTGCTGGCTCATGCCGGTGGCCGAGAGCACGGTCATTTCGCTTTCCAGGTACAACCGGCCATAGGCCAGCAGAATGCCGAGAAACAGCCCCAACGGCAGGATCAGTTGCAAAAAGCCCGGCAGGCGAAACCCCATGATGAGGAACAGCGAGCCTGGGTCCAGCGCGCCAGAGGCAGCCTGAGCCAGGTATTTGATGAAGCGCCCGCTCATGATGATGACCAGCAGCACGGCGCTGACGGCGCTGAGGGTCAACAGGACTTCGCGGGATAGATAACGGAAGACGATCAAACCAGACACTCCAGGGTTGTCAGGCTAAGGCGGCCAAACAAGCAAACGTCGCGAGCGGGCGCGCAATAGACGGCCGCCGAAAAAGATGGCGCATTATCCTGTGATTGGGTGCGCCTGTCACTGCGCATGCGCTGCGAGGGTTGTCAGCCTCGGGCGGCGAGGTTCAAACTGGCCGCTTTGTCGCTGGCACGCACCGGCGCCTTTCTTTATAGAACACGCCTCAAGCGCCCGCTGCCTGGCGGTGCGCCTATTGACCATTTATTCAGGGAGCCGGACATGGAATTGGTTGTAAAGAGCGTTAACCCAGAAACCGTGAAGACCGCCACCGTGGTCGTCGCTGTCGGTGAAGGCCGCAAACTGGGCGCCAGCGCCAGCCGCCTCGACGAACAAAGCGGCGGCGCCATCAGTGCCGTGCTCAAGCGCGGCGACCTGGCCGGCAAAATCGGCCAGAGCCTGCTGCTGCACAACCTGCCCAACCTCAAAGCCGAACGCGTGCTGCTGGTGGGCGTGGGCAAGGATCAAGAGCTGGGCGACCGCCCTTTGCGCAAAATCGTCGCCGCCATCCTCAGCACCCTCAAAGGCCTGGGCGGCAGCGACGCCGTGCTGGCCCTGGACGACGTGCAGGTCAAGGGCCGCGACAGCTACGGCAAGACCCGCCTGCTGGCCGAAACCCTGCTCGACGGCCAATACAGCTTCGACCGCTTCAAGAGCCAGAAAGCCGAACCCCACGCCCTGAAGAAAATCACCCTGCTGACCATCAAGGCCGCCCAGGCTGAAGTCGAACGCGCCGTGACCCACGCCCAGGCCATCGCCGGCGGCATGGCGTTCACCCGCGACCTGGGCAACCTGCCGCCAAACATCTGCCACCCAACCTTCCTCGGCGAGCAAGCCAAGGAGCTGGGCAAGGCTTATAAAAGCCTGAAAGTCGAAGTCCTGGACGAGAAGAAAATCAAGGAACTGGGCATGGGCTCGTTCTACGCCGTCGGCCAAGGCAGCGAGCAACCGCCACGCCTGATCGTGATGCAGTACAACGGCGGCAAGAAATCCGAGAAACCCTTCGCCCTGGTCGGCAAGGGCATCACCTTCGACACCGGCGGCATCAGCCTCAAGCCCGGTGCCGGCATGGATGAAATGAAATACGACATGGGCGGCGCGGCCAGCGTGTTCGGCACCCTGCGTGCGGTGCTGGAACTCAAGCTGCCGATCAACCTAGTGTGCATCCTGGCCTGCGCCGAGAACATGCCCAGCGGCAAGGCCGCCCGTCCTGGCGATATCGTCACCACCATGAGCGGCCAGACCGTGGAAATCCTCAACACCGACGCCGAAGGGCGCCTGGTGCTGTGCGATGCCCTGACCTACGCCGAACGCTTCAAGCCCCAGGCTGTGGTCGACATCGCCACCCTGACCGGCGCCTGCATCGTTGCCCTGGGCTCCCACACCTCGGGCCTTTTGGGCAACAACGACGAACTGATCGGCCAACTGCTCAGCGCCGGCGTGCAGGCCGACGACCGCGCCTGGCAACTGCCGCTGTTCGATGAATACCAGGAGCAACTGGACAGCCCGTTCGCCGACATCGCCAACATCGGCGGGCCGAAGGCCGGGACCATCACCGCGGCCTGCTTCCTGTCGCGCTTTGCCAAGAACTTCAACTGGGCACACCTGGACATCGCCGGCACAGCCTGGACCAGCGGCGGCAAGGACAAAGGCGCCACCGGCCGGCCAGTGCCGCTGCTGACCCAATACCTGATCGATCGCGCCAACGCCTGAACCCAATGAGCACGGGCGGCGTTGCTCCATTCAACGCCACCCGGGCCCAGGAACCGCAATGACCCAAGTCGACTTTTATATCCTGCCCAGTGCCGATCCTTCGGCGCGCCTGGATTTTGCCTGCAAGCTCACCGAAAAGGCCTGGCGCATGGGCCACCGCATCTACCTGCATTGCTGCGACGCGGCTCAGCGCGACGATCTCGACGCCCGCCTCTGGCGTTTTAAGGGCGAAAGCTTCGTGCCCCACGGCCCGGCCGAAAGCGAGCGCGACGGCCAGGTGGTCCTGGGCCTGGGCGACGACTGCGGCGAGCACCAAGACCTGCTGGTCAACCTCGCCCTCAAGGTCCCGGCCTTCGCCCCGCGCTTTGCCCGCGTAGCGGAAGTGGTGGTCGAAGACCCGGCAATTCGTCAGGCCGCACGGGAGAGTTTCCGCTTCTACCGTGAACAGGGCTATCCTCTGCAAGATCACCGATTACAGCGACTCTGAGCCCACGATGGACACCCCGAACCCACTACAAAAATCCGCGCACCTGCTGGACGACCTTGAGTCGATCCGCCAACTGCTCGGCGACGACAACCTGCAACCGCCGCTGCTGACCGAAACGGTCGCCAGCGAGGTGCAAATCCCCCTGCTATTCGAGCAAATCAGCGCCCAGCTCCCGGCTGCACCTGCGCCCAAACCAACCCCCGCTCCCGTCGCGGACAACGCTCCCGACACTCTGCTGCACCTGGAGAGCGAACTGCGCGCCGCGGCCCAGCTCATCATGCAAGACGTCATCGACGACTTCGCCCCTCACATCGAAACCGAAATCAAGCGCCGCCTCGAAGCGCGGATGGAGCGGTTACTGGCCGCGGCTACAAGCGGCAAGCTTTAAGCGGCAAGCCGAGCACTCTCTTCTTGTAGCTTGCAGCTTGTGGCTTGCCACGCCCCCCGCCGCTATACTTCCCGGCTTTTCCTGAATAAATGCCAATAGGGTCCCGCCGCGCATGGATAAGACCTACCAGCCGCACGCCATTGAAACTTCCTGGTACAACACCTGGGAGTCCGAGAACTACTTCGCCCCGCAAGGCGCGGGCGATTCCTACACCATCATGATCCCGCCACCGAACGTCACTGGCAGCCTGCACATGGGCCATGGCTTCAACAACGCGATCATGGACGCCCTGATTCGCTTTCGCCGCATGCAGGGGCGCAACACCCTGTGGCAGCCAGGCACCGACCACGCTGGCATCGCTACGCAGATGCTGGTAGAGCGCCAACTCGAAGCCAAGGGCCAGAGCCGCCACGACCTGGGCCGGGAGAAGTTCCTGGAAAAAGTCTGGGAATGGAAAGCCGAGTCCGGTGGCAACATCACCCGTCAGATCCGTCGCCTCGGCTCGTCCGTAGACTGGAGCCGCGAACGCTTCACCATGGATGATGGCCTGTCGGAAGCGGTCAAGGAAGCCTTCGTGCGCCTGCACGAGGATGGCCTGATCTACCGTGGCAAACGCCTGGTCAACTGGGACACCAAGCTGCACACCGCGATTTCTGACCTCGAAGTGGAAAACCACGACGAAAAGGGCTTCCTGTGGAACCTCAAGTACCCGTTGGCTGACGGCGCCAAAACCGCCGAGGGCAACGACTACCTGATCGTCGCCACCACCCGCCCGGAAACCATGCTGGGCGACTCCGCCGTTGCGGTTAACCCCAACGACGAGCGCTACCAGGCCCTGATCGGCAAGTTCGTCGAACTGCCGCTGGTCGGGCGCCGTATCCCGATCATCGCCGACGACTACTGCGACCCAGCGTTCGGCACCGGTTGCGTGAAAATCACCCCGGCCCACGACTTCAACGACTACGAAGTGGGCAAGCGCCACAACCTGCCGCTACTCAACATCTTTGACAAGAACGCCAGCGTGCTGCCGGCCTGCCAAGTGTTCAACCTCGACGGCACCCTCAACGACAGCGTCGACGGCCAGATCCCGGCGCAGTACGCCGGCCTGGACCGCTTCCAGGCCCGCAAGCAGATCATCGCCGACTTCGATGCCGCCGGCCTGCTGGTCAGCGTTGACGACCACGCCTTGAAAGTGCCCAAGGGCGACCGCTCCGGCACCATTATCGAGCCGTGGCTGACCGACCAGTGGTACGTCTCCACCAAACCCCTGGCCGAGCCCGCGATTGCCGCCGTTGAAGACGGCCGCATCCAGTTCGTGCCCAAGCAATACGAAAACATGTACTTCTCCTGGATGCGCGACATCCAGGATTGGTGCATCAGCCGCCAACTGTGGTGGGGCCACCGCATTCCGGCCTGGTACGACGAGGCCGGCAAGGTCTATGTCGGCCGCGACGAAGCGCAGGTGCGTGCCAAGCACAACCTGGGCCCGGACGTGGCGCTGCAACAGGACAACGACGTCCTCGACACCTGGTTCAGTTCCGGCCTGTGGACCTTCTCCACCCTGGGCTGGCCAGAGCAGACGGAGTTCCTGAAGAAATTCCACTCCACCGACGTTCTGGTCACCGGTTTCGACATCATTTTCTTCTGGGTCGCCCGGATGATTATGCTCACCATGCACCTGGTGAAAAACGAAGACGGCACGCCGCAAGTGCCGTTCAAAACTGTCTACGTGCATGGCCTGGTACGCGACGGCCAGGGCCAGAAGATGTCCAAGTCCAAGGGCAACGTCCTGGACCCGCTGGACATCATCGACGGCATCGACCTGGAAACCCTGGTGCAAAAACGCACCACCGGCCTGATGCAGCCCAAACTGGCGAAAAAGATCGAGAAGCAGACCCGCGACGAGTTCGCCGACGGCATCGCCAGCTACGGCACCGACGCCCTGCGCTTCACCTTCTGCTCGCTGGCGTCCACCGGCCGCGACATCAAGTTCGACATGGGCCGCGTCGAAGGCTATCGCAACTTCTGCAACAAGATCTGGAACGCTGCGCGCTACGTGCTGGACAAGGGCGAAGATTGCGGCCAGAACGGCGAAGCGGTGGAGCTGTCCCTGGCCGATCGCTGGATCATCTCCCAGTTGCAGCGCACCGAAGCCGAAGTGACCCGCCAACTTGACCAGTTCCGCTTCGACCTGGCGGCGCAGGCCTTGTACGAGTTCATCTGGAACCAATACTGCGACTGGTACCTGGAACTGTCCAAACCCGTGCTGTGGGACGAAAACTCGCCCATCGAACGCCAGCGCGGCACCCGCCGCACCCTGGTACGCGTGCTCGAAGTGGCGATGCGCCTGGCCCATCCGTTCATGCCGTTCATCACCGAAGAAATCTGGCAGCGCCTCGCGCCGCTGGCCGGTATCGAGGGCAAAACCATCATGCTGCAGCCTTGGCCAGTGGCCAACGAAGCTCGCATCGATGAGGCGGCCGAAGGCGATATCGAATGGCTCAAGAGCTTGATGCTCGGCACGCGCAACATCCGTGGCGAGATGAACATCGGCCCGGGCAAACCCCTGCCGCTGTTCCTCAAAAACGTCAACGCCCAGGACCAGCGTCGCCTGAGCGAAAACGAAGCGATGCTGAAAAAACTGGCCAAGCTCGAATCCATCACCGTATTGGCCGCGGGCCAAGAAGCGCCGCTGTCCGCCACCGCCCTGGTGGGTGAGATGGAAGTGCTGGTGCCCATGGCCGGCCTGATCGACAAAGCTGCCGAACTGGCGCGCCTGGACAAGGAAATCCAGCGCCTGCAAGGCGAAGTGCAACGGGTCGGCGGCAAGCTGTCCAATGCCGGTTTCGTTGACAAGGCCCCGGCCGAAGTCATCGACAAGGAGCGCGCCAAACTGGCCGAGGCCGAACAGGCCCTGGGCAAGTTGGCCGAGCAACATGCGCGGATTGCCAGCCTGTAAGGTGTCGCCCGTATGAAAAGAGACCTTCGGGTCTCTTTTTTTTTGGCCCCCAAACGCCCTGCGCAAAAACACCGGGGGAGCGAGCAGGCTCGTACAGTTGATCGGTACTCCCCATAGATGTGGGACAATGCCCGCCACTTTGAGCCAACCCCCGAATCGACCCGCCCATGACCGCCCCCAGCAAACCTAAAGCCCCGCGCACCAAAACCAAGCCTGCCAAGGCTGTAGAGCCACGCGCCAAGGCCAGCCTGCACCCGCGCAACCGCCACCAGGGTCGCTACGACTTCCCGGCGCTTATCAAGACCACACCGGAATTGGCGCGTTTTGTGATCCTCAACCCTTACGGCAAGGAAAGCATCGACTTCGCCAGCCCCGATGCGGTGCGGGTGTTCAACCGGGCGCTGCTCAAGTCCTTCTATGGCGTTGCCCACTGGGACATTCCCGCCGACTACCTGTGCCCGCCGGTACCGGGACGTGCCGATTACGTGCACTTCCTCGCCGACCTGCTGGCCAGCGTCAACGAAGGCGTGATCCCCCGTGGCGCGCCGGTCAAGGTGCTGGATATCGGCATGGGCGCCAACTGCGTCTACCCGTTGATCGGCTATAGCGACTACCGCTGGCACTTCCTGGGTTCGGAGATCGACCCCAAGGCCATCGCCGCCGCCAAGGCCATCGTGCAATCCAATGGCCTGAACAAAGCCATCCAGTTGCGCCAGCAAAATAACCCCAAACACATCCTGCTGGGTTTGCTTGAGGCCAACGAACGTTTCGACCTGACCATGTGCAACCCGCCGTTCCACGCCTCGATGGACGAAGCGACCCGTGGCAGCGAGCGCAAATGGCGCGCCCTGGGCCGCGCCGACCCCAAGCGCCAGTTGCCGGTGCTGAACTTCGGCGGCCAATCGGCAGAGTTGTGGTGCGAGGGCGGTGAAGCGCGCTTCGTCACCCAACTGATCGCCGAAAGCGCTCATGTGCCCCAGCAAGTGCTGTGGTTCAGCACCCTGGTTTCCAAAGCCTCGAACCTGCCCGCGATCCAGACCGCCCTGAAAAAGGCCGGCGTCCTGCAAAGCCAAGTGGTGGAAATGTCCCAGGGCCAGAAGCAGAGCCGCTTCGTCGCCTGGACGTTCCAGACCGAGGCACAACAGCAGGCTTGGCGCCAACGCTGGGCCCGCAAGGACTGAGCACCAACAAATCGCAGGCAATAAAAAACCGTGCCCGGATCGCTCCGGCGCACGGTTTTTTTTGAACTTCGGTCTTACTTGTTAACAGCGTCGGTCAGGCCTTTAGCCACAACCAGCTTGATAACTTTTTTGGCAGCGATTTCGATGGCAGCGCCAGTCGAAGGGTTACGGCCAGTACGGGCAGGACGCTCGGTCACTTTCAGCTTGCCAATGCCTGGCAGAGTGATTTCGCCGCCATTTTCCAACTGATCGGCAACGATTTGGGCCAGTTGGTCCAGAGCGTTGCGTGCGGTGGTCTTCGGCTCGCCGATGGCACCAGCGATATCGCTGATCAGTTCGTCTTTAGTCATAGCCATTGTGGTGTTCCTTCCCTATCAAATTCATTTGGATTGCAGAGTGCAGTGTCAGCCATCGAGCCAGATCTTCTGGACCTGGCACCCCGGTTGGAACCACGACGGGTCGGGGCTATAGATACCGAAATCAGGGTTTGGTTCGACCTGACAGTGCTGAATGCACGCTTAACGCCGAGAGTTCGCGTAAGACGGGGGCAAAACTAGCACAGAGACGGGGAAATATCCGCCTCTACCTACCCAATTGGTCAGCTTTATCGCCTCAAACCCATAAAAAATTGCATGACACGGGTCAGAACCGCCCAAATCTGTCGTCGGACAGCGCCCAAACCCGCAGGTACGGTACACTTGGGCCTTTTCCGGCGAGCCCGCCCCCGCCCTTCCACCAGCCGAGAAGCCCATGCCGATCCGTCATTGCATCGTCCACTTGATCGACAAAAAACCCGACGGTACGCCTGCCGTTCTTCATGCCCGCGACTCGGAACTGGCAGAGTCGACGGCCATCGAAAACATGCTCGCCGACCTCAACGAGAGCTACAACGCCAAGCAAGGCAAGGCGTGGGGGCTGTTCCATGGCGAATCAGGGGCGCACCCGTTCAGCGGCTGGCTCAAGGAATACCTGGACGGCGGCAAGGACTTCACCGCGTTCAGCCGCGTCGCGGTCGAACACCTGCAAAAGCTGATGGAAGAGTCCAACCTGTCGGTCGGCGGCCATGTGCTGTTCGCCCACTATCAACAGGGCATGACCGACTACCTGGCCATCGCCCTGCTACACCACAGCGAAGGCGTGGCTGTTACCGAGCAACTGGACGTGACGCCCTCGCGCCACCTGGACCTGGGCCAGTTGCACCTGGCGGCGCGGATCAACATTTCCGAGTGGCAGAACAACAAGCAGTCCAAGCAGTACATCTCCTTTATCAAGGGCAAGAATGGCAAGAAAGTCTCGGAGTACTTCCGCGACTTCATCGGCTGCCAGGAAGGCGTCGATGGCCCCGGCGAAACCCGCACCCTGCTCAAGGCCTTCAGTGACTTCGTCGAAAGCGAAGACCTGCCGGAAGAATCGGCCCGCGAGAAAACCAAGACCCTGGTGGACTACGCCAGCAGCCAGGCCAAGCTCGGCGAGCCGATGGGCCTGGAAGAGTTGTCGGAATTGATCGACGAAGAACGGCCCAAAGCTTTCTACGACCACATCCGCAACAAAGACTACGGTCTGTCCCCGGAAATCCCTGCCGACAAACGCACCCTCAATCAATTCCGCCGTTTCACCGGCCGCGCTGAAGGCCTGTCCATCAGTTTCGAGGCGCACTTGCTGGGCTCCAAGATCGAGTACGACGAAGAAGCCGGCACCCTGATTATCAAGGGCCTGCCCACCCAACTGACCGATCAGCTCAAGCGCCGTAACTGATGCTGGGCGGTGTATTGAAGAAAATCCTGCTGGTTTTGCTGGTGGTGGTGATCTATCAGAACTGGGGCAAGGTCGAGCGCTTGTTCAACCCCGGGGAAGCGGTCTCGCAGGCAACCCGCACCCAGGCCAAAGTGGTGTTCTACACCACCGCGTGGTGCGGTTACTGCCAGAGCACCCGGCGGTTTCTCGACCACAAAGGTATCCCGTACCAGGAGTTCGATATCGACAAGGACGCCCAGGCCCGCCAGGCCTACCAGGCACTGGGCGGTGGTGGAATTCCGATCCTGGACGTCAACGGTACGCTGATCCGCGGCTACGAGCCGGACGCCATCCTCAAGGCCCTACCGTAGCAAGCGGGCTTGCCCGTGCTCGGTCGCGTAGCGGCCCAACACCGTCTAGGGCAAGCCCGCTTGCGCCTCATTGCGCTTCGATGCGAAAGCCTAAACGCGGGAAGTGCACATGCACCACGCCTGCGCGTTCGTCTTCGCGGCGCAGGATCAATTCTTCGCTGCCGGCAAACAGCAACTCACCGGCCACCGGATCGACACCGTAGTCGGTCGCCGCGATCAGCACTGGCTGGCCGGGTTTCACACCGTTGGGTTCAGCGAACACCTCACTCGGCAACACCGCCGGTTGCGCCGCGCGGGCCACCTGCAAGGCCTCTTCGGCGCTCATGTCGCTGGCTGCGCCTTGGCCAAACGCCAATACCCGCGCGAACCAGGCCGAAACCGCCGGATAGGCGTCCACCAACGGTGCCGTGACGGGCGTGCCCTTGAGGAACCACAAAGGGTGGGCCATGGCGAAGTCGGCGATCGACGGCTCGCCGAAGAGGAAATCCCCCGGCTCATGCTGCAACTGCTGTTCCAGGCGCGCCATGATGCTCGGCCACTGGTGACGGGCCTGCTGCGCCGACAACCGGCTGGCACTGCCGCCATTGAACAACCCGGCACGGTCGGCCAGGAACGCCTTGACTGCTTCGGGCGGCAATTGGGCAAACCGCAGGGCCACGGATTCGGGCTGAAACACCAGGCTTACCGCGTGCTGGAACACCACCGAGTCTGCCCACGCGGCGAACGCCGTCACGATCATTCCCTGGCCTTGGGGGAACAGCGTCGGCGCAGCTTTTTCCTGCTCCAGGCGCCGGGCGATCAGGGCCGTATCGCAGTAGATATCGGCGCCGACTTGCAGCACCGGGGTCTTGCGGTAGCCGCCGGTCAGGGCTGTGAGGTCGGGTTTGGGCATCATCGGCGGGATTTTCACCGAGCGCCAGGATAGGCCTTTGAAGCCCAGCAGCAAGCGGGCCTTTTGCGCGAATGGGGACGTCGGGTAGTGGTGCAGGATCAACGCGGACATGCTGGAAACCTTCGCCGTTGTGGGGAATGCGCAGCTTAGCGCGCAAATCCGCGCCAGTGCCTGATGGGAACCCATCAGTCAGCGTGATGGGCCCACCGCGGCGCTGGCCACCAGGCATTCCTTGGCGCTCTTACGCAGTTTTTTAATCAGCCGCTCCTGGCGCAGCGCTTCGCCCTTGTCGCGGCAGGCTTCGGTATACACCAGCGCCACCGCTGGGCTGGAGAGAAAAAACCGCGCGCCCTTGCCCCGTTGGTGAGCGGCGAAACGGCGCACCGGGTCATCGCTGATGCCGCAGTACAAGGCGCCATTGGCGGCGCGCACCAGGTACACGAACCAGGTTTTGGGGCTGGGCAGGTCGTTCACGGGGCAATCTGGGCGAGGAAAGAGAAGCCGCGATCTTATCAGCGACTGGCCTGGAATGCCTTCAAGCCCTTCAGGGCCTGGCCCCGCACGGCGTTGCGCACCAGGGGCGTCCAGCCCAGCAACAGGCCTTTGGTGCCCAAGGCCTGACGCGCCCAACGCCACAGGTCGAAATGGTCGTGGTGCTCGCAGATCTTGCCGTCGCGAAACACAAAGCGTGCCTGGATATCGTTGACCACCACCCGGCCAGTTTGGCTGAACAGGTAGGTGGCGACCCAGTGAGCGCTACCGGTGTTGCCCTCGCTGCGCACGCTGTCGAAGGTCAAGGTGAAATCCTTGGCCCGGGTGGTGAGCATGCGCCACATGTCACCGGCATCACGGCCACGCAACGGGCCGAACGCTGGGTCGTGGAACAGCACGTCGTCGGTGTAGCAGGCGCTCATCGCCTCGGCATCCAGACGCTGGAACGCGCGATAGAACTCGGTAATCAGGGCGTTATGGGCGTCAGTCATGGCCAGGCTCCACAAGTAAAAAGAATGCAGCACGATAATCCGCCAACGCCGGGAAAACCACGGGCATTCGCTGGGCGAATGGCAATGGTGCTAAGGCACCATGCCGCTGCTGCGGGCATAGGTGAACAAGTCCACATCGGTGGAGATGCACAAGCGCTGCATGGCGGTGCTCTTTTGCTTGCTGATGGTGGAAATGCTGCGGTTGACGTGGGCTGCGATCTGGCTGACGGTCATGCCGCTGGCGAGCATGCGTACCACTTCACGCTCCTTGCCAGACAACTGCGGTTGCGCCGAAGGGTCGCCGCACCCCGCCTCCACCAGTTGCTCCCGCAGGCACTCGCTGACGAAGGTCTGGCCTTCGCTCACGGCCCTGATGGCCCTGGGCAGTTCCCGGGCCGAGGCGCTCTTGGCCACGATGGCCTGGGCACCGTGGGCAAAGGAGGCACGCAGGGTAGCGACATTGGCGAACATGGTCACCAGGATCACGGGCAGGTGCGGGTACTGACGGCGCAACAGGCCCAGCAGGCCGTAGCCATCGGACTGACGGTTGCCCGGCATGGCAAAGTCAGTGACCAGCACGTCACAGGGAACGCTGCCCACCAAGGCCAGCAGTTCATCGGGGCCATCGGCCTCGCCTACGACCTTGCAGCGCCCTCCGGCCTCGATCACCACTCGCTGGCCGACACGCACAATGGGGTGGTCGTCGGCGATTATGACGCGCAGCATCGGTGCTCTCCCTGGATGATGGCAAATTGAATTCGCGCAAAGTACCGCTGCCGCACGCCTCTCACAACCGGCAAAAAAACGCGCTAAACAACCATCCCCCGTGTTTGCGAGAGCGCGCATAAAGCCCACAAAACAAAAAGAAAAAGCTTACATACACAAATTACAGACACAGAAGAAACATCCTGCATTTGTCGTGCGAAATGTGGGTTATCACCTACAAGGCGACCAAGTGATTGAGGCAGGCTTGCACCTCATCGCGAAAGTGCGCCAGGGCCTGGTCGTTCACGGCCACCCCTGAGGCCAGGACCGCGCTTATCAGTTGCGTGCCGCGCCGCTCCAGATCCGCCATCCCCAGGAAAGCAATGCCCCCCACCAAGCGGTGCAGGCGTTCGGCGGTGGTCCCCGCATCCCGTGCAATACGCGCCTGGGCCAATATCAGGCTGTCTGCCCGGACCTCCTCGATCAACTTGGCCAGCATCAGGTCGACCATTTCGGGGCAACCGAAAATGTTCACTAGTTGCGCCCGCGTCGGCAGCAGGCAGGCTGCCCCCCGGGGTGCGAGCCCAGCAGGTCCTGGTGCCATGAGGGCCGACGCGGGTAGCCAGCGTTCGAGTACTTCGCGCAGTTTTTCCAGGGTTAGGGGTTTGAGCTGCCAGGCGTCCATGCCGGCTTCGGCGCAACGTTGAGCTTCATGGGGGTCGCGGCTGGCGGTCAGGGCGATGATGGGGACGCGCGGGCTGCCCTCGGCCTGCTCACGACGGCGCACTTCGCGAGCCATGGCGTAGCCGTCCATGACCGGCATGCGGCAATCACTGATGAGCAGGTCAAAGGGCCGACGCCTCAAGGCTTCCAGCGCCGCGAGGCCATCGGCGACCACCTCGTGGCCCACCTGCAGGCGTTGCAGGCACCAGCCCATCAAGATGCGGTAAGCCGGGTGGTCCTCCACCACCAGCACGGTCGATGCCTGCCAGCACAAGGGTGGGGCCGCCATTCCCGGACCCTGTCCGGGGTTGCCGCCGGGCTGCCTATTCAGTGCTGGCATCAGCAGGGGCGCACAAAAGCTAAGGAAAACATTCTGATGGTCTTACAGAAAAATTCGGGCAGCGACCTTAGCCAACTCATCAGACATTTAGCGATACAAGAACTACGAAAAGACAAAAAATCCTACAAGTAAATCTACAAATTCCGACGAACAGCCGTCCCGAACGGAAAATTCGCCAATGTCGTAATTGTTGTATTTCCCCTGCGCCGCCCCCCCCGATAGATTTCGCCCTACCCCACCAGAGGGTAAAAACACCTCCCACGGAGGGCTTGAATCAGACCCGCTACCTGGATACCTGCCAGGGCTTTTTGCCACTCGCACATTCAGCCCGGCGCGTCAGCCGACCTTGCACCGGACATAGATCAAATGAACAAGTTTGCCATCGCGCTCAACACCGCCCTATTGATTGCCGCAACACCCACGGCGTTTGCCGCCAGTTCAACCGAATTGGCCATCAGTGGCCTCATTACTCCCCGCGCCTGCTCCCCCATGCTCTCCAGCGCAGGCGTTGTCGATTACGGCAAGATCTCGGCCAAAGACCTCAATGCCAGCAGGCCGATCGCCCTGCCTGATGTCACGCTGCAGTTAACCATCGATTGCGAGGCGGCCACGCTGTTTGCCCTCGAGCCCCTGGATAACCGTAGTACCTCGGGTTTTCCCGGGAGTAGCTACGGCATCGGTTTCGTCAACGGGACCAAAAAGCTCGGCACCTATTACTTGGAGATGAAGAACCCTCTAGCCGATGAAGTGCCGGCGCATACCATCGCGTCCGGCGACAACGGCGTCACTTGGTACAAGGAAAAATTCATGGACCCCGGCTACCTCCATGCCATCAGTTCCCCTGTGGACAACTCCACGCCGATCCCCCTCAAGAACCTGAAGATGGACCTGCTCATCAACACCAGCATTCTGAGAACAGACAACATGGATCTGAGTGACGAGGTGCCGATCGACGGTTCCGCCACGCTTGATGTGATTTACCTGTAACCCCGACCCGAAGGAGCTTTATCGCCCTATGAACCTTTCAGTACCCATGCTGTTGACCGGGCTGTTATTCGCGCCCGCGCTGCTGGCCGCCAGCAATACTCAACTGGCCGTCAACGGGGCGATTACCCCCAATGCCTGCCAGCTGAACCTGACCGGCGGCGGCGACATCGACCATGGCAAGGTGTCAGCCCAAACGCTCAACGCCGACCAGTACACCAGCCTGCCCACCGTGGTGATCGACATGGAGGTGGTCTGCGAAGGTTCGACCCTGCTCGCCTTCAACACCGTGGACAACCGCTCCGGTTCGTCGGCCATCAATGACAACTGGCATGGCTTGGGCATGGTCAATGACGAGGAAAAACTGGGCAGCGTCTACCTGGGCATCATCAATAGCCAGGCGGACGACATGCCTGCCGGTGCCATTCTGTCCAGGGATGGCGGCGCCACCTGGATGCCCACCACCTACCTGGGCCACAACGGCATGACAGCCATTGCCCTGACCAGCCAGCCGCTGGTGCCGGCGGCGCTCACGACCCTCAAGGCACAACTGCGGTTCAACACCATGATCGCCCGCGCCAATGACCTGACCCTGACCGACGAAGTACCGCTCGACGGCCATATCACCGTGCAAATGAAATACCTGTAATCGGGCTCAGCCTGTTTAAGCCCTCTTCTAGAAAGGAACTCTTTAGCAATGAACAAGACACTTGGTTTCGCCGCTTGCGCCCTCCTGCTGGCCACTTCACACGCCAGCTTCGCCGCATCCACCGTAGACCTCACCGTCAAGGGCCTGATCGTGCCGAGCGCCTGCGTACCGGCCCTGGACGGAGGCGGCACCATCGACATCGGCAAGATCTCGGCCAAGGACCTGAACCAGGACACCTCGACCCAGGTCGCCAGCAATACCCTGCAAATGACCGTCACCTGCGAAGGCAAGACCCTGATCGCCCTCAACGCCATCGACAACCGCGCGGGGTCCGCGATCGACACCGATGGCTACGGCCTGGGGCTGATTAACAGCAACCAGAAACTGGGCAAGTACACCCTCGGCCTGCTCAACCCGCAAGCCGACAGCGTCGCCGCGCAGACTATCGCTTCCACCGACGGCGGCCTCACTTGGGGCCAGGGCAGCGACTGGACGCCCGGGCTGTACATGTCGGTAGCCGCCCCAAGCGACCTGAGCGTGCCGATCCCCGTGCAGATCTGGAACGTGGAACTGGTGGTCAACACCATCATCGCCGCTGCCAGCACCCTGGACCTGACCAATGAAGTGCAGATCGACGGCCTCTCCACCCTGGAAGTGAAGTACCTGTAAGCGCCAATGCCCCTGCCGCGCATCTTGGTGCAGCAGGGGCAACAGGCCTCCCCCATGAACCGGACGCACTCACCCCCAGTGAACCGCAGCCCATGAACACATCCACCCGCACACCCACCCTGCTGCTCTCGCTGCTGGCTACCACCACGGCCCTGGCCGACTCTAGCGTGCAACTGGCCGTGCAGGGCGCACTCACACCCAGCGCTTGCGTCGTGTTGCTGTCCAAAAACGGAATCATCGACCTGGGCCGGATTCCCGCCAAAAGCCTGAACAAGGACGAGTTCACCGTACTGCCCAGCCAGATACTGGAACTGAACGTGACCTGTGGCTCACCCACCCTCTATGCCCTGGTGGGCATGGACAACCGCGCCGACTCTTCCCTGGCGCCGGGGTTCTTCTACGGCTTAGGCAAGAACATCCATGCCCCCGTCGAACGCCTGGGCTCGGTGGCGTTTTCCTACCGCAACCCCGTAGGCGATGGGCAAGCCGTGCAACCACTGGCCTCCAGCAACAACGGCGCCTCCTGGTTTCCCGAGCCCAACGCCTACCCGAGAAACTACATGGCCTTCGCCCAGCCCGGAGCGATCGTACCCCGGCACCTCACAAGGCTCGACACCCTCGTGCGGATCGACACCTCGATCAACGCCGCGATGTACCTGACCCTGGATCAAGAGGTGCCGCTGGACGGTTCGATCACCCTGGACCTGCGGTATTTGTGATGCCTCCCTTTAACCCCTACGGACATCCCATGACCACGCACACTCCCCCTCGCTGGCTCGCCGCCTGCCTCGCCAGCCTGACCCTGGGCCTTGGCGCCCCGGCCGCCGCCGACGGCATGATCCCTGACACCTCGGTGGTGATAATCGAAGAGGAACAGGGCGAAGCCCAGGTCTCGGTGACCAACAGCGATCCGACCCTGGCCCTGCTCAACGTCACCCTCGAAGACATCCCCGAAGACACCGAACCCCTGGTATTCGTCACACCACCTCTATCCCGAGTCGAGCCGTCAAAGACCCAACTGGTGCGCTTTATTCTGCAAACCGAAAAGCCCTTGCTGACCCAACGCCTCAAACGAGTGATTTTCGAAGGCATGCCCCAGGGCCGTTCCGCCGTGGCCGACGGCCATGCCAGGGTGGGCGTCACCGTGCGCCAGAACCTGCCGGTGATCCTGCACCCCAAGGGCCTGGCGAAAAACCGCACGCCCTGGACCGACCTGACCTGGCGTCTGGGCGATGGCCAGTTGCACGTCACCAATGCCACGCCTTACGTGGTGCGTCTGGCCCAGGAACTGCAACTGCTGCCGGGAAAGACCAGCGCCATGCTGCCGCGCACCTACGTGCTGCCAGGGGAAACCCTGAGCGTGGCAGCCAACAGCCCCGGTGCGACCAGCGTGCGTCTGCAACCGGCCACGGTGTACGGCTTTGCGGTGGCAGCCTACGAGGCACCCCTGCAATGACCCCGCAAGTGCCTCTCATGTAATAAGCGGGCTCGCCCGCGCTGGGGTGCGCAGCGCCCCTTAGTTTCTGTGGCCGCCGTTTTTTACGGCCGCTACGCGACCGAGCGCTTGCTACAACGCACAACGGCGGCGGCCACAACGCATTTCACAACCTGAGAACCCTGCGTGAACACAGTAGACATTGACCGTGATGGCAAAGCCGTGCCCGGCGTTTCCATCTGCGCCTATACCAGCGCGCTACCGACCCGCAGCGCTCTGGCCCTGGCCACCGCCGTGCTGCTGGCCGACGCCCGGGCGGCCAGTGCATCGACCTTCGACCTGCAAACCCTGCAGCAACGGGGCATCGACCCGCACCTGGCCAGCTTGTTGCTGCAAGCGCCGCGTTTCACCCAGGGCGAGCACCGGGTGACGCTGACCGTCAACGGCCAACGCCGGGGCCGAGTCGATGCGCGCTTCGATCAAGACGGCAAATTGTGCCTGGCCCCAGCGCTGCTGAGCGCGGCGGGCCTGCGCCTGGGCAGCGATGACAGTTGCCAGGGCTTTTTGCGTGAGTACCCGCAAACCCTGATCGAACAAGACCCGGCCAGCCTGAGCCTGGCGCTGGTGGTGCCCACCGACGCCCTCCGCCCGCAGGAGCGGGAACTGTCAGGCTATGAAACCGGCGGTTTCGCCGGCCTGCTCAACTACGACCTCAGTGGCCTGTACAACCGCTATGGCGACGACAGCAGCCGCTTCGGCTCGGCCAACACTGAGGTGGGCTTCAATGCTGGCGACTGGATCGTGCGCAGCCGCCAGGTGCAGACCTGGCAGGATGACAGCTCCCGCGCCACCCACCTGGAAGCCTACGCCCAGCGCACCTTCGCCCAACACCAAGCAGTACTCCAGGCCGGGCAGATCAACCTCTACAACCCGGTACTCGCCGGGGCACAGATCACCGGCGTGCAGGTGCTCACCGAACAGGCCCTGCAAGACCAGGCCCAGGGCGCCAGCATCCAGGGCGTCGCCAACAGCCCGGCGCAGGTCGAGGTGCGCCAAAACGGCGCGTTGATCCACTCCACCGTGGTGCCCGCCGGGCCCTTCAGCCTAAGCAACGTGCGCCGCCTCAACAGCCGCGCCGATGTCGAGGTCACGGTCAAGGAAAGCGCGGGCGAGGAACGGCGCTTCACCGTCCCCGCCGCCATGCTCGGCATCGGCCTGCCCGCCCCCGGCTTCTCGGTGGCTGCCGGGCAAGTACGCAACCTGGGCGACAGCCGCGGCGAAGCCCCATGGGTGGTCAGCGCCGGTTGGAGCGGCGCGCTCGCCCCCCACGCCAGCTATGGCCTCGGCGCACTGGCGGCCAGCGATTACCGCTCCGTCGGCGCCAGCCTGGGCCTGACCCCATGGCCGGCCAGCCAGGTGCAAGTGGCCGTGCAAGCGGCCGACAGCCAGGCCGACGAAACAGCGCGGGGGATGCAGGCTGACCTGTCGCTGTCCCAGCAAATCGGCGAGCGCTGGTCGGTCAGCGCCGGCACCTCGTACCGCACCCGAGGCTACCGGGAATTACAGGACGCCGCCTTCGATGCCGACTCGCGCTCCAGCACCAACGCACGCTACCGCGACCAGCAAAGCCTCAGCGCTGCCTGGTCGCACCCTTGGCTGGGGGCCTTCAGTGGCGGTGTGTCGCGCACCACCTCCTTTGGCGGTAAAAGCAGTGATCGCGCCCTGGCCTCCTGGGGCACCAACCTGGGCGCGGTGTCGATTTCCGCCAGCGCCGAATGGCAAATGGGCGGCGCTGCCCACCAGGACAACAGCCTCTACCTGAGCGTCAGTGTGCCCCTGGGCGGTAATCGCCGCGGTCGCACCTGGGTGCGCGACTCCGGCGGCGAGCACCGCACCGGCCTAGGCATGAGCGAGCAGGTCAACGATCAGTTCAGCTACCGCGTCGGGGTGGAGCAAGACACCCGCGATCATCAGGTCGAATCCTCCCTGGGGGTTTCCGTGCTGCCGCGCTACAGCCAACTGGACCTGAACTACACCTGCGACGATGGCGAACGCTCCAGCTACCAGGGCGGCATGCGCGGCGCCGTGGTGCTGCACGGCACCGGCATGACCCTGTCGCCCTACCCGGTGCGCGACACCTTCGCCGTGCTGTCGGTGGCGGACATGAGCGGTATCAAAGTCAGCACCCCCAGCGGCCCGGTATGGACCGACTGGCAAGGCCAGGCTGTGGTGCCGCAGGTCAGCGCCTACGGCCGCACCCCGGTGCAAGTGCAGACCCGCTCACTGCCGCGCAATGCCGACATCGGCAACGGCCTGGCGATGATCGCCGCCGGCCGTGGCGCCGTAGACCGTGTCGAGTTCGAGGTGAGCAAAACCCGCCGCGCGCTGCTCACCGTTAGCACACCCCAAGGCCAACCGCTGCCACGGGGGGCCACGGTAAGTGACGCCAACGGCGAATTCGTCACCCTGGTGCTGGAGGGCGGCAAGGTGTTCCTGACCAACGTCCTGGAGGTGCCGCGCCTGTGGGTCAAGGCCCCGGGGCAATCGCGCTGCGAACTGAGCTACGAACTAGCAGCCCAGCCCGACCTCGACCGTTACTACGAAACTGCCCCGGCCCTGTGCCGCGAAGCCACCGGAGAACAGCCATGAACCTCGTACCTTCCTTCTGGATGGCCGCCTGTGCCTTGGCCCTACTCGGCGCAGTCGCCCCGCAGGCCAGCGCCGACACCTGCCAACTGAGCCTGAGCGGACCGCTGCTGGATTTCGGCCTGATGAACCGCGCTGCCCGCAACCCCTCGGCCCCGCAATGGCTGTTGGGTGAACGGCGCATCAGCGTGCAGCTCAATTGCCCCCAGGCCCAAGACATGACCCTGTTCTACCGCGCCCCCGCCGCCAGCGCCGAACGCCTGCGCTTCACCGAACGCGGCAGCTACGCCCTGCGTGTACAGGAGGCGGTGCTCGACGGCCAAGCCGTGGAACTGGGCTTGCTCGCAGGCAGTGGCCAGGCGCCGGGGCACGTCGCCCAAGCCCTGGCCTGGCGACCGAACCACGCCATCACCCCGCTGCGCGATGGCGTGCCCGCCCAGGGCAAGAGCCTGGCGCTGGTGGTGCAGGTCAGTGCCTGGGCCCAAGCCGATGCCACCCAACTGCGCGAAGCCGTCACCTGGGAAACCTCAGGCCTGCTCGACTCAGTCGCCACGGGCCGCTCGCAGCCCCTGACCCTGCAAGCCCGCTTCGCCCCGGCGGCCTGCGAACCCAGCCTGTCGGGCGGCGGCGTGGTGGACTTGGGCAAGCTCTCGGCCAGCGACCTGCGCCCCGACGAACACACTCGCTTGCCGGCCAAAAGCCTGCTGCTGAGCATCCGCTGCGACGCACCCACCTCCTTTGCCCTGGTGATGCACGACAACCGCGAAGGCACCGCCACTGGCGGCGCCGACGAAACCGCCTACGGCCTGGGCCTGGACAACAGTCGGCAAAAAATTGGCCGTTATTACCTCAACATCCACCCCGCCGATATCAGCGCCGATGCCTTGCCCCAGGTCTACCGCACCGACTCCACCACCGCCGGCACAGCTTGGAGCGGCGCTAGCAACCAACCCATTCCCATCGGCGCGCGCAGTTACCTGGGTTTCACTGCCACCCCCGGCAGTCACGCCGGCCCCGCAGCCATCCAGAACCTGAGCGGCAACATCAGCATCCAGGCCTGGATCGCCCCGACCCAGGCCCTGGACCTGAGCAACGAAGTCGCACTCGACGGCTCGGGCACCATCGAGATCATCTACCTGTAACGCAGCGAGGGCTTCACCATGAACGCAAGACTGAACACTTGGGCGGCCATCGGCCTCCTCAGCGCCGGCGCTCCCGCCCTGGCCGCCTCAACAGTGGACCTGGCGGTCAACGGCCTGATTACCCCGACAGCGTGCACCCCGACCCTGTCCAGCGGTGGCCTGATCGACTTCGGCAAAATATCCCAGCAAGACCTCAACGCCGACAAAGGCACGCGCCTGCCCCGCCGCAACCTGACGCTGGCCATCGACTGCGACGGCTTGAGCCGCTTCGCCCTGCGCATGCGCGACAACCGCGACGGCACCGCCATGGTCAACAGCGAGATCTACTACGGCCTGGGGTTGGACAACGCAGGCAACCGCATCGGCCTGTACTCGGTGACGTTCGACCCCACGCTCACCGTCGCCGACAGCCATGGGCAGATCCTCGGCACAGAATCCACCACCGCTGGCCTGGCGTGGCGCATGGCCAACCTCAACCCGATCCAGGTCGGCGCCCGCAGCTACCTGGGTTTTACCGACATCCAGGGCAGCACCAGCGGCCCGGCGGCCTTGCAACACCTGACGAGCCTGTTGGGTGTTGAGGTGGTGATTGCGGCCAAACAGGTGCTGGACCTGAGCACCGATGTGCGGCTCGATGGGTCTGGGACGTTGGAGTTGGTTTATTTGTAGGGGGGGGGAGGATCGGGGGGTCACCTCACCCAAGGAACAAGAAGCGGCCGTCCTGAAAAAAGGATTTGTCCGACATCAGCTCGGGAGGCCCAGTCCTTACCCTCTGCGCTCGCGTGCGCGCCAACCCCGGCGCTGACGAGCACTGGGCCAGCACAGCGCCCAAGGAGGCTCTGTGAGCCAATGCGACCCCTCGAAAATCTGCTCCATCTGTGACCAAAAAGGCCTGGCGCTCTTGCCGCTGCGCTATGCCGTGGCCCGTCCCGCCCAACTCAGTGCTCCGCCCTTGCAGGCGCCTTTCGGTCAGGGCCTGGAGCAGGTGCCGTTGCCCGGCGACAGCGCCCACTACACCCTGCGCCTCCTGCGCGGCGGTTACCTGTATGTGTTCAATGAAAGGCGTGGCGAGTGGAAGGCCTATGTAGTGACCACCGATGCCTACCTGTTTGAGTACGACATCCACGACAAAACCCCGCCCAACCTCGAAGGGGCTGTGCCTTGTAAACGCATGGCCAAGTCGGCGTCCTCGCGCTGCGTGATGATTCCTGATGCGACTCGCTCCACAAAAATCTGGCTGGGTTTCAGCGACGTAGCCTGGACGGCGCGGGTGCTGGAGCGCCACCGGCAGCAGGCTTACCGGGAACGCCATATGCGCTGCATCGATATCGGGGCGTGGTCCAACAGCCAGGGGCAGCAGGCGCACTTGGCCGGTTTGGCCACGGCCCACGAGTGCGTGGCCGAGTATCACCTGCCGGTCCCAGGAGACGGGGCGTTGAGCGACTCCCCCCAGGCTTTTCAGAGCGGTCACGACGACCTTGAGCCGTTTTTGGCCAGTGCCCTGGCCTCAAGCCAAGGCGTGCCAGCCGCCATGGTGGCGCTGATGGACCCGGTGGGCATCGCCTTGGAACTCAACAGTCTCACCCTCGGCCGGGTGGAACGGTTTGAGCGCCAAGATGATCGTGACTGGAAAAAAGCCACGTCAACGGCCATCCAGGGACTGCGCCAGATGATGGAAGAAGACGCCGTGGCCAAGGCATTGCAGCGCCATCAAGGCGAGCGTTATGCAACGTTAGAAGGCATGCCGCTATACCCGGAATGGAGCGAAGCGGACCGTAAGCGCAACGATCTGATCTTTTCCACCTTGCCTGCGGCTCAAGAGCAAAAAGCCCGTACCCAAGCCTGGGCGCGCTATGTCGATAATTACCGCGAAGACGACCGTGCCGCTTTTGAGGCGCAACTGCAGGTTGACCTCGAGCGCTTTATGCAGCAAACGGTCACGCCGCTGGTGCAGGCCTTGGCCGGCTGGTACTGGAGCGAGGCTTTTCGCCACAGCATGCAGTGCAACCACGACGAGGAGGACTGGGACAGCGGGCTGTGTTTCACCACGTTGGTGACCACGTGTTTGACCGGGTTGACCGGCCACGCGTTGATTCTCGACAGGCTGGTGGAAGATTTGCGCGGGCGCTACAGCGACCCCGACAACCTCACCCTGCGCGCCCTGGTGTTGAACAACCGCCAGATTGCCGCGCGCCTGGATGAAGCCGCCACGCCGGAGCTGGCCCTGGGCAATCCTTTCGCCTGGCGCAACGTGCTCAATGCCTTCGCCCATGTGCTGCATGAGTACGACAAAGGCCAGGTCGGCGGCGGCTTGGCCAGGGCGGCCGGGTGGGCTCACCAAATTAGCGGGGCCATGGTGCGCAGCCTGGGTACCCCTTTGAAGGCCGGGGCATCCGGGGCGCTGGATTTGGGGATCCGCTACCGCCTGTTGGGGTTGCTGGGGGCCTTGTCGGGCAAGCAGATCCTGGCGTTGTCGACCACGGCATCCGAGGCGCAGATGGCGCACATCATCAGCGAAAAAGTAGCGTTGTTGCAGCTGGGGATTGACCGCAAGGCCTTGCAGGACAAAGTCAGCAAGGAGCTCAAGCAACTGGAACGACAAGCAGGCGTGCGTGAACCCACAGGCAACAGAAATGCCCGCCAGAAAAAGGTTTTCAACTGGTACCTGATGTACGACGCCGACGTGGGCAAAGCCTTGACCGTCGACCACCGCGGCAAACTGAACAGCAACGCCCCCTTGCTCCTGAGCCAGGACGAACTGCGGCGGGTGGTGGCACAACGTCAGGCGACCTTGCCCAGGCTGGCGAACCTGGATGTCGGGGTCGGCGTGGTGGGTGGGGTATTGGATGGGTGGAATGCGTACATGGCGGTGCAGTTGGTGGATAAAGAGGGAGTTACGGCGAAGGCGGGGGTTAATTTGACGGCGGCGGCGTTTAGTTTGGCGGGGGCAGGGGCGGAGTTGGCGGGGACTGTATGGTCCAAGTATCCTTTCGGTAAACTTCGACTAGCTGAATCTTGGAAGCTCTTCGGGGGGCGCATAATAATTGATGTGAAACTTCTAAAGTTTGTTGGAAGAGTATTGGCGGCGTCTGGTGGTTTGTTTACTGCGTTGTTTGATGTTATGACTGCGCTGGATGCAAGAGAGAATGGTGACTTCCCCGTCTTTGTTCTGCGCCTTTCGGTAGGGATTATTGGTGGAGTAGCCTCGCTGGCTATACTCTTCGGGGTTATGACGGTTGGTATTGGATTTGTTGTTTTTTTGATTTTGGCAGGATTGTCGCTACTTGGAGAATGGCTCATAGGTTTGATTCGCGAGGATAAGGTCGAGGGGTGGTTGGGGCAAACGCCCTTCGGTACGAATGAGGCGAATTTGTTTGAATCCTTAGCTAGCCAAGAAGAAGCATGGATAAAAATAACGAAGATGGACAGTGGAGGCGTTTAGTGAGTAAGGACTCAAGGGAATTTGAAGGCTGGTTGACAAGTTATAAAATCAACAGAGAATTAAATCCGTATGAGCTTGATGAGTCGCTGAATACAAGTGTGCCAATTGATATTTGGCCATCGGATAGAGGTCTGATTAAGGCCAATGGTGCGTTTCTAGAGTTTATAGATCGTTATTTTTATCTGCGCGGCTGGGCCGCGATGGGATGTATGCCTATTGCAGGTGCATGTCTATATTTGTTTTTTTTGTTCGGGGGGTCTATACATACTCCGCCAAATAATGGGGGTACTCTAACGTTTGAGTATGTTTTTTCTGGCTGGCTTGCAACTGTGCTGTTTGGGTTGTTACTTGCGGCAATATGCTTTTTTGGGTTACAAAAGGATTTTTTTTGTTATACACATTACCCAATTCGATTTAATCGACTAAATCGCAAAGTGTATGTATTTCGCCACAATGGTAAGGGTGGCGTATTAGCGTTGGATTGGGATAAGGCCTACTGGTTTGTCGGTCGAACACGTGACGGGTCAGATATAAGTTATGACCTGCGCTGTCATGTTCTTGATACGCAGGGCATTGTACGTGACACCTTTGCAGTGGGGCATTTTGCAGCGACTCGCGCAGAGATCCTCCAACACTGGGAAATGATCCGCCGTTACATGGAAGAGTCCCCAGCCACTTTGCCCTTCCCACCCCTGGCGTTGGTTATTTCCACCGAGCCAACTTGGCGAAACTGCTTGACCATACAAGTCGGCGGTACAAGTGGGCACTCTCCCTCTTTTATGTTGTTGACCGTGCCCTGGGCATTTTTTCGTTGGATATCCCAGCTCACCTGTCGGCGCCCGCGCTGGCCTGATGAGGTGGAAGAGGCCTGCCAAGTCCCTCCGGACGATCCTTATCGTTTGCCTGAGCCTGTGTCGTGCGGGGTGGTTGCCGGTATGGATGTAGCAGCAGAGGCCGCCTTGCTTGAGTATCGCGAGAAGGCGCAACTCGCTGCCGAAGCTTATGAAAACGCCCATCCGAAGCCGGGTACCCACTAATGCCTGAACGCGCGCCCTCGAAAATCTGCCGCGACGAGTGGAAGGCCTAGATGGTGACCCCCGATGCCTACTGCTGGATGAGTACGACAAAGGCCAGGTCAGCGGCGGTTTGGGTGGGCTCACCAAATTAGCGGGGCCATGGTGCGCAGCCTGGGTACCCCTTTGAAGGCCGGGGCATCCGGGGCGTTGGATTTGGGGATCCGCTACCGCCTGTTGGGGTTGCTGGGGGCCTTGTCGGGCAAGCAGATCCTGGCGTTGTCGACCACGGCATCCGAGGCGCAGATGGCGCACATCATCAGCGAAAAAGTAGCGTTGTTGCAGCCGGGGATTGACCGCAAGGCCTTGCAGGACAAAGTCAGCAAGGAGCTCAAGCAACTGGAACGACAAGCAGGCGTGCGTGAACCCACAGGCAACAGAAATGCCCGCCAGAAAAAGGTTTTCAACTGGTACCTGATGTACGACGCCGACGTGGGCAAAGCCTTGACCGTCGACCACCGCGGCAAACTGAACAGCAACGCCCCCTTGCTCCTGAGCCAGGACGAACTGCGGCGGGTGGTGGCACAACGTCAGGCGACCTTGCCCAGGCTGGCGAACCTGGATGTCGGGGTCGGCGTGGTGGGTGGGGTATTGGATGGGTGGAATGCGTACATGGCGGTGCAGTTGGTGGATAAAGAGGGAGTTACGGCGAAGGCGGGGGTTAATTTGACGGCGGCGGTAGTGGGTTTGGCGGGTGCTGGGGCTGATCTTGCACACCGCGCGTGGAGTAGATACCCAATTGAGCAGATGCGTTTGGCTCAGAGCTTAAGACGAATCATCGAAAGTAAAGCAATAAAACTTGGTGGACTTGAATTCATAGGTCGAACACTTGGAGCCGTTGCTGGAGGTTTGACTGCTCTCGTAGATTTAATGGGCGCGTTTGATGCGAAAAATAAAGGAGATAGTCCGGTTTTTTTTTTGCGTTTGTTTACGGGGCTTATAGGGCTTGGTGCCTCGCTTGGGATACTGTTTGGTTTTATGACTGCCGGTTTCGGGTTTGTGGTTTTCCTAGTTCTTGCGGGGCTTTCTTTGCTTGGGGACTGGATTGTTAATGTGATTACAGATAATAAAATTGAGATTTGGTTAGGTCAAACGCCATTTGGCATCGAGAGGACTGTCCCATTTGAAAGTCTATCTGCACAGGACGTAGCATGGAAAATACTTTTAGGGGTACAAGATGAGGTGGGTAAATGAGTGCGAGGGGGCGAATTTTTGACGGTTGGATAACTCGTTATAAAATCAATCGTCCGTTAAATAAGTATGAGATTGATGAGAGGCTTCGAGTTGGCGTGCCAATAAATTTACCTCCAGTAGATAAAGGCATAGTTAAAATGAATGGTGTTTTCGTTGAGTATGTCGATCGCTATTTTTTTCTCCGCGGCTGGGCTGCGATGTGGGGGGTGATTTTCGCTATTGTTTTACTGTGGTTTGCAATCCTGTTTGGCTCTGCGGCATATGCTCTATACAAGGAGGATAGCGCTCTCCCGATAAATCGGCTGTTTGATCTCTCATTCGCACCTTTCTTGTTTGTGGGTTTGCTGTTGATTGTATTTGTCGTGGTGATTTTGAAAGATTTTTTTCGATATACTTACTATCCTATTCGCTTTAACCGTAAGACGCGTAAGGTGTATGTCTTTGCGGGGAATAAATATCTTAGAGCAATGGAGGTCAACTGGGATGACGCTTATTGGTTTATCGGTCGAGCGGGTGATGGCTCTAGTGTTATATATGATTTGCGCTGTCATATACTTAGTGTGGATGGTTTTGTTGAGTGCACTTTTGCGATAGGGTATTTGAGTGATACGCGCGCAGAGGCTTTGCAACACTGGGAAATGATCCGCCGTTACATGGAAGAGTCCCCAGCCACTTTGCCCTTCCCACCCCTGGCGTTGGTTATTTCCACCGAGCCAACTTGGCGAAACTGCTTGACCATACAAGTCGGCGGTACAAGTGGGCACTCTCCCTCTTTTATGTTGTTGACCGTGCCCTGGGCATTTTTTCGTTGGATATCCCAGCTCACCTGTCGGCGCCCGCGCTGGCCTGATGAGGTAGAAGAGGCCTGCCAAGTCCCTCTGGACGATCCTTATCGTTTGCCTGAGCCTGTGTCGTGCGGGGTGGTTGCCGGTATGGATGCAGCAGCAGAGGCCGCCTTGCTTGAGTATCGCGAGAAGGCGCAACTCGCTGCCGAAGCTTATGAAAACGCCCATCCGAAGCCGGATAGCCACTAATGCCTGAATGCGACCCATCGAAAATCTACCGCGTCTGCGACAAACGAGGCCTGGCGCTATTGCCGTTGCGCTACGCCGTGACCCGTCCCGCCCAACTCAGTGCACCGCCCTTGCAGGCGCAAGGAAGGTCATCATCGACCGTCATTTGACCTTGCCGAGATTGGCGAACATGGATGTTGGGGTCAGCGTCGTGGGCGGAATATTGGATGGATGGAACGGCTACATGGCGATGGAGTTGATGGGTAAAGAGGGAGTAACGGTTAAATCGAGAATCAACTGGCGGCGGCCTTAGTTTGTCGGGGCCAAGCTGGATATGGCGGATCGAGTTTTGAAATAGTTGCACCTCAAAAAAACACCCCCGCCCGCCCCAAGAAAACAGATGAACCCTACCCCACCTTCTCACTCACCACATTCACATATAGCGCCCGCCCGGCCCCCAGCCCCGCGATGATCGCTCCCAGGCCAATGACCCCGAAGATCCAGCCCAGGGCCGTCCAGCCGCCGGTCCAGTCGTGCACCAGGCCCACAGCGAAGGGCCCCATGGACGCTAGGGTGTAGCCAAAACCCTGGGCCATGCTCGATAAATTCGCCGCCACGTGGGCGTCGCGCGAGCGCAGCACGATCAGGGTCAGCGCCAGGGCAAAGGTGCCGCCCTGGCCCAGGCCCAGCAGGATCGCCCAGCCCCACAGGCCGTCGAGGGGCGCGTACAGGCAGCCGAACAAGCCCGCCAGGGCCAGCAACATGACGATGACAATCGCCAGGCGCTGGTCCTTGCCCCGCGTCGCCAGCCAGGGCGCGGCCAGGGAGCTGGCCAACTGCACGATCACCGAACCCGACAGCACCAACCCTGCCTGGGTTGGCGTCAGGCCCCGGCCGATAAGGATCGACGGCAACCAGCCGAACACGATGTAGGCCAGGGACGATTGCAGGCCCATGTACAACGTCACCTGCCAGGCCAGCGGATCGCGCAATAGCCCGCGCACCCGGTAGGCGGCATGGTGCGCACCTTGGCGACGCCCCACTTGCGGCAACCAGAACATCGCCGCCAGCACCGCCGGCACCACCCAAAAGCCCAGGCCCATGGCCCAGTTCTGGCCAAAGTGCTGGCTCAGCGGCACGGTCGCCCCCGCCGCCATCGCCGCGCCCAGGCACAGGGCCATGGTGTAGACCCCGGTCATGGTGCCCGCGTGCTTGGCGAAATCGCGCTTGACGATACCCGGCAACAACACGCCGATCACACCGATGCTGGCGCCAGCCAGGATGCTGCCGGCAAACAACCCGACCTCGCCGAACGAACTGCGCAGGACAATGCCGCCGCCCAGGGTGAGCAAAATGCCCAGCACCACCCGCTCGGCGCCAAAGCGCCGTGCCAGCACCGGCGCCAGGGGCGCGAACAGGCCCAGGCACAGCACCGGCAAGGTGGTCAGTAACCCGGCCTGGGCCGCCGACAACCCCAGGTTGCGCGACACCTCGCCCAGCAGCGGCGCCATGCTCGACAGGGCCGGGCGCAGGTTCAGCGCCACCAGCACCAGCCCCAGCAACAACAGCCAAGGGCGCAGCACCACAGGGGGGGCGTGTTGCACCTGCTCGTCGTCGGCTTCAGCGTCGATCAGCAGTTCCTCCAACTCGGCCGTGCGCTTGGCGTGAGGGCTGTCGTGGGGCCGGGCAGGCAAGGCGTTGTCGGTTTCAGGGCTCATTAATCAGTTGCCTCATCAGGGCCTTGGCCCGTTCTGGATCTTGTTGTTCAACCGCCGCCAACAGTTCGATATGCAAGTCGAACACTTCCTGGCGCCGTGGCGTGATGTTCAGGGTCTGGCGCAATTGCGCGCCGACGATGCTGGAAAAATAACGATACAGCTCGCTCAAGGTCGGGTTGTGCGCGGCCTCCACCAAGCGCCGATGGAAGGTCAGGTCGCAGGCGATGTAGTGGTCGAGGTCGCCGTGGTAATGGCGGCCGCTGATGTCCAGCGCCTCATGCAGGGCCTTGAGGTCCTCATCGGTACGGCGCAGCGCGGCCAGGCCGATGGCTTCGACCTCAAGGATCTGCCGGGTTTCGCGGGCCTGGTTCAGGGAACAGCGCGATAGCACCTTGAGGGTGTCCATCGGGTCGACCACGGCGCGCAGGTAACTGCCATCACCCTGGCGAATCTCGATCAGCCCGCAAAACGCCAGCACCCGCATGGCCTCGCGCACCGTGTTGCGGCTGATGCCCAACTCGCTCGCCAGTTCCGGCTCGGTGGGCAAGCGCTGGCCTACCACCCACAGGCCGTTGGAGATGCGCAGGCGTAATTGCTCCAGGGCCTGATCCACCAGAGAGCGCTTAACGATTGGAAGTATTTCTGTCATTGAATTTCGCCTTTTCATCCAATCATCGGATGAATTTTCCGACATGCTAGCCAGCTTTATCAGCACATTCAATGCGCCATAAAAATTCAAGTGGGTCATCGCCGCCCGGCAGGAAATCGGTGCAGAAATGAAGCGCATCCGCCGCAGACTGCACCTGTCGCAAAAAGACGCAGTGCTATTGCTGTCCGGTGGCGGGCACAACGCGTTTTCCCGTTAGGAACGCGGCGAGGTATTGCCGCCTAAGCCGTTGGCCGTGCTGATGCGTTTGCTGGATCGATACCCGCATCTGTTAGCCGATGCCAGGACGCTGGGAGAAGGGGTGGACTACGGCAACTCAAGCAGCGGGTGCACAAGGATCACGAGACCCTGACCGCTACCTGACAGGCAACGTGTGGGAGCGAGCCTGCTCGCCCCCACAAGAGCCCATCTTAATTAATTGCCCATCAATGCAGGATCTGGCTCAGGAACAGCTTGGTGCGGTCATTTTGCGGGTTATCGAAGAAGTCGTTCGGTGCGGCTTGCTCGACGATTTCACCCTTGTCCATGAAGATCACGCGGTTGGCCACGGTGCGGGCAAAGCCCATTTCGTGGGTCACGCAGAGCATGGTCATGCCGTCTTCAGCCAGGCCGATCATGGTGTCCAACACCTCCTTGACCATCTCCGGGTCCAGGGCCGAAGTGGGTTCGTCGAACAGCATGATCTTGGGTTTCATGCACAGCGCCCGGGCAATCGCCACGCGCTGTTGCTGGCCACCGGAAAGCTGCCCCGGGAACTTGTGCGCCTGCTCTGGAATGCGCACGCGCTCCAGGTAATGCATGGCGATTTCCTCGGCCTTGCGCTTGGGCAACTTGCGCACCCACATCGGCGCCAGGGTGCAGTTCTGCAGGATGGTCAGGTGCGGGAACAGGTTGAAGTGCTGGAACACCATGCCCACTTCGCGGCGGATCGCTTCGATCTGCTTGAGGTCGTTGGTCAGTTCCACGCCATCGACCACGATGCGCCCCTGCTGGTGTTCTTCCAGGCGATTGAGGCAGCGGATAGTAGTGGACTTGCCCGAACCTGAAGGCCCGCACAAGACAATACGCTCGCCTTGCTTGACGTCCAGGTTGATGTCCTTGAGCACGTGAAACTGGCCGTACCACTTGTTTACGCCCTGCATCTGAATAATGCCTTCAGGGCTCACAGGCTGTTTGATTGCTTCGCTCATCAGAAAACTCCTAACGCTTGTGGCCGGTGTCGAGTTTGCGTTCCAGGTGCATGGAATAGCGCGACATGCCAAAACAGAAAATCCAGAACACCAGGGCCGCGAACACATAGCCTTCAGTGGCCATGCCTAGCCACTTGGGGTCGGCGGCGGCTTGCTTGACGCTGTTGAGCAGGTCGAACAGGCCGATGATGATGACCAGGCTGGTGTCCTTGAACAGGGCGATGAAGGTGTTGACGATGCCCGGAATCACCAACTTCAAGGCCTGCGGCAGAATCACCAGGCCCATGCTGCGCCAGTAGCCCAGGCCCATGGCCGCCGCCGCTTCGTACTGGCCCTTGGGGATGGCCTGCAAGCCACCGCGCACCACTTCGGCAACGTAGGCTGACTGGAACAGGATCACACCGATCAAGGCCCGCAGCAGCTTGTCGAAGTTCATGCCTTCGGGCAGGAACAACGGCAGCATCACCGAGGACATGAACAGCACCGTAATCAACGGAACACCGCGCCAGAACTCGATGAAGGTCACGCAGACCACACGAATAGCTGGCATGTTCGAGCGCCGCCCCAGGGCCAGGACGATGCCCAACGGCAAGGCGCCGGCGATGCCCACAGTGGCGATCACCAGGGTCAGCATCAACCCGCCCCATTGGCTGGTGGCCACGGTGCTCAGGCCCAACCAGCCGCCGTGGAGCAAGGTGTACGCCAGGATCGGGTAGACCACCAGAAAGCTCAGGCCGTAGATCGCCTTGCGCGGGAAACGCGAAATGAACAGTGGTGCGACGCCTATCACCGCCAGCCACACGGTCAGGTCCACGCGCCAGCGCAGATCGGCTGGGTAGTAGCCGTACATGAACTGGCCAAAGCGCTGCTGGATGAACACCCAGCAGGCGCCCTCCTTGGTGCAATCGGCCCGCTCGGTGCCGACCCAATTGGCGTCGATGACCGCCCAACTGAGGATCGGCGGCACCACCAGGTAGATCAGGTAGAACGCGAACAGGGTCAGCAGGGTGTTGAGCCAACTGGAGAACATGTTGGCGCGCATCCACGCCACGATGCCGATGCTGCTACTCGGCGGGGGCATGTCGGGTTTGAAGGTATGGGTTGTCATGCGCGTTTCCTCACCGCTCGATCAGCGCAATGCGCTTGTTGTACCAGTTCATCAGCAGGGAAATGCTGATGCTGATCGCCAGGTACACGCTCATGGTGATGGCAATGACCTCGATGGCCTGCCCGGTCTGGTTGAGCACCGTGCCGGCAAACAGCGACACCATCTCCGGGTAGCCGATACCGGCAGCCAGGGACGAGTTTTTCGCCAGGTTCAGGTACTGGCTGGTCAGCGGCGGAATAATTACCCGCAGCGCCTGGGGGATGATGACCTTGCGCAGGGTCGGGCCGTTGCGCAGCCCCAGGGAGTGGGCCGCCTCGGTCTGGCCATGGCTGACCGACTTGATCCCCGAACGCACGATCTCGGCGATAAACGCCGCGGTGTACACCGTCAGGGCCAGGGTCAGGGCCAGCAGTTCCGGGATCAGCACCCAGCCGCCGACAAAGTTGAAGCCTTTGAGCTGGGGCATTTCCCAATGCACGGGCACGCCGAACATCAGGGTGCACAGCGCCGGAATCACCAGCAACAGCGCCAGGCCCACCCAGAACTTGTGGAACGGCACGCCGGTGGCGTCAAAACGCCGGTTGGCCCAGCGGCACATCAGCCCGATGGCCGCGATGGCCACCAGCACGCTGACCACGAACGGCCAGAAGCCTTCCGCGCCAATGGCCGCAGGCATGTTCAGGCCCCGGCTGCTGACAAAGAAGGTGTCGCCGAAGTTGTGGCTGTTGCGCGGCCCCGGCATGGTCAGGAACACCGCGAAGTACCAGAACAGGATTTGCAGCAGCGGCGGGATATTGCGGAACACCTCCACATAGACCGTCGCCAGTTTGCTGATGATCCAGTTGGGCGAAAGCCGCGCCACACCGACGATGAACCCCAGGAGGGTTGCCAGGATCACGCCGATGAAGGTCACCAGCAGGGTGTTGAGCAGGCCGATGACAAAGACCCGGGCATAGCTGTCCGCCTCGGTGTAGTCGATCAGGTGCTGGGCGATGCCGAAGCCGGCGCTGCGTTCAAGGAAGTCGAAACCGGAGGTGATGCCCCGGTGTTGCAGGTTGGTTTGGGTGTTGTCGAACAGGTACCAGCCCAGCGAAACAACGGCCACGATGGTGATGATCTGAAATAGCCAGGCACGCACTCGCGGATCGCTGAGGCTGAACCTCTGCTTGGGTGCGCCAATTGTTTTTTGCATGAAGTGCCCCAGGAAAAATGGAACAGAACATCACCCGGCGGTTGGCCCGCCGGGTGATAGATCCATCAGCGCACGGGTGGTGCGTATTGAATGCCGCCGTTGTTCCACAGGGCGTTCAACCCGCGGTCGATTTCCAGTGGCGTGCTCTTGCCCAGGTTCTTCTCGAACACTTCACCGTAGTTGCCTACTTGCTTGACCACCTGCACGACCCAGTCCTTGGGCAGTTTCAGGTCCTTGCCGTACTCGCCGTCAGCGCCCAGCAGGCGAGCGACGTCCGGGTTCTTGGTGGACTTGGCCTCAGCCTCGACGTTTTTCGAGGTGATGCCCGCCTCTTCGGCGTTGAGCATGGCGTAGCCGGTCCAGCGCACGATGGCCAGCCATTCGTCGTCGCCGTTACGTACCACCGGGCCCAGGGGTTCCTTGGAGATGGTTTCCGGCAGCACCACGTAGTCCTTGGGCGACGCCAACTTGCTGCGTTGCGCAAAGAGTTGCGACTTGTCGGAGGTCAGCACGTCGCAACGCCCGGATTCCAGCGACTTGGCGCTTTCATCGGAGGTGTCGAAGGTGATCGGGGTGTATTTGAGACCGTTGCCGCGAAAGTAGTCGGAGACGTTCAGCTCGGTGGTGGTACCGGCCTGGATGCAGATGGTCGCGCCGTCCAGCTCCTTGGCGCTCTTGACCCCCAGCTTGTTGTTCACCAAAAAGCCGATGCCGTCGTAGTAGGTGATAAAGCCGGGGAACTTCAAGCCCATGCCCGCGTCACGGGAACTGGTCATGGTGGTGTTGCGCGACAGCACGTCGATTTCGCCCGATTGCAGCGCGGTGAAGCGTTCCTTGGCGTTCAACTGGCTGAATTTCACTTTGGTCGCGTCGCCAAACACGGCGGCGGCCAGGGCGCGGCAGACATCAGCGTCGATGCCCAGGATCTTGCCGGTGGCGTCCGGTACCGAGAAACCCGGCAGGCCATCACTGACACCGCACTGTACAAAGCCTTTCTTTTTCACCGCGTCCAAGGTTGCGCCCGCCTGGGCAAACCCGCTGACACCGAGTACCGCTGCGGCAGTCACGACGGCCAGGGTGGATTTCAACATCTTCATTCAAACCTCCAGTTTTGCTCTTGTTGTGTCGGAGCGAGAGTCTTGCCGCACCCTTGTGAGGCGCTGTTGACCCGTGTTGGCGTTTTTTGGGCCAAGCGGCGTAAGACCTTCGCTATGAGTCTAGTAGGAGAATTCCCAAATCACGGGAAACCTCACGGCTCACCAAGCGGTCGAACGGGCTATGCCCTTTGCAGTTCGCCGAACCGTGAAGCGGCTGGTGAACGCCCATCCCTGGAGTGATTGCTGTCCCACGAGCACGGGGGCCTGGTAGTGTTACCGCCCCGCGTAGGATCGTCTGTACGAACTTACACATAGCAAACGTCGTACCATTCCTACCGCTAAAGCGATTCAGCGACACTGCAATAGCAAAACGTGCAGCAATGCGACATCTTCGTAACCGACAACCCTGACGCGCCCCCAAAACTCGCACCCACTCTGCGCGCGTGCACAACAATGGAGCAGCCATGACCGAGCCCTTGATTCTTCAACCCGAAAAAGCCGCAGATGCCTGCGTGATCTGGCTGCACGGCCTGGGCGCCGACCGTTATGACTTTCTGCCGGTGGCCGAGGCGTTACAGGAAACCCTCAAGACCACACGCTTCGTCTTGCCCCAAGCACCGACCCGCCCCGTGACCATCAACGGCGGCTACGCGATGCCCAGTTGGTACGACATTCTGGCCATGAGCCCGGCCCGGGCCATCAGCCGCGAACAGCTGGATGAATCCACGCAAAGTCTCACCGACCTGATCGAAGAACAGAAAACCCTTGGCATAGAGCCTTCGCGGATTTTCCTCGCCGGTTTTTCCCAGGGCGGCGCCGTGGTGCTGCACACCGCATTCGTGCGATGGCAGGGTGCCTTGGGCGGCGTGATTGCCCTGTCTACCTATGCGCCAACCTTCAGCGACAGCCTCCAATTGTCCGCCAGCCAACAGCGCATTCCGGTGCTGTGCCTGCACGGCCAATACGACGAAGTGGTGCAAAACGCCATGGGCCGCAGCGCCTACGAACACCTGAAATCCCGCAATGTCACCGTGACATGGCAGGAATACCCAATGGGCCACGAAGTGTTACCCGAAGAAATCCACGACATCGGCACCTGGCTGGGCGAACGCCTGCGCTGACCCTGGCGCAGGCTCTTTAAGCAATCCACTACGCCGCGCCCGGTTCTTGCATTACACTGGCCGGCACTTAACCAATTGATGAGATGACCGTGCTCAAAGCACTCAAGAAGATGTTCGGTAAAAGCGAGGCTGAGCAGCTCGCCCCTGTTTCCAGCGCCCCTTCTTCCAGCCCCAGCCAGCCGGCCTGCGGTCATCCGCCCAGGCCAGCCGAGCCTCAGGTTGCGCCCAGGGCCCCTCGCCCTGACGCGGAAAAACCACCGCAACCGCGTCGCGAGCGGGCGCCAAAACCGCCAGTAGCGGCCTGGAAACTCGAAGACTTCGTCGTCGAACCCCAGGAAGGCAAGACCCGCTTCCATGACTTCAAACTCGCCCCGGAACTGATGCACGCCATCCAGGACCTGGGCTTCCCGTACTGCACGCCGATCCAGGCCCAGGTGCTGGGCTTCACCCTCGCCGGCAAGGACGCCATCGGCCGCGCCCAGACCGGCACCGGCAAGACCGCCGCGTTCCTGGTGTCGATCATCACCCAACTGCTGCAAACCCCGCCGCCCAAGGAACGCTACATGGGCGAGCCGCGGGCGCTGATTATCGCGCCGACCCGCGAACTGGTGGTGCAGATCGCCAAAGACGCCGCCGACCTGACCAAGTACACCGGCCTCAACGTGATGACCTTCGTTGGCGGCATGGACTTCGACAAGCAGCTCAAGCACCTCGAAGCGCGCCACTGCGACATCCTGGTCGCCACGCCGGGCCGCTTGCTGGACTTCAACCAGCGCGGCGACGTGCACCTGGACATGGTCGAAGTGATGGTGCTGGACGAAGCCGACCGCATGCTCGACATGGGCTTCATCCCGCAGGTGCGCCAGATCATCCGCCAGACCCCGCCCAAGAGCGAACGCCAGACGCTGCTGTTCTCCGCCACCTTCACCGAAGACGTGATGAACCTGGCCAAGCAATGGACCACCGACCCGTCCATCGTCGAGATCGAAGCCCAGAACGTGGCCAGCGAAAACGTCGAGCAACACATCTACGCCGTGGCCGGCGCCGACAAATACAAGCTGTTGTACAACCTGGTCACCGACAACGGTTGGGAACGGGTCATGGTTTTTGCCAACCGCAAGGACGAGGTGCGGCGCATCGAGGAACGCCTGGTGCGCGATGGCGTGAACGCGGCGCAGTTGTCGGGCGACGTGCCGCAGCACAAGCGCATCAAGACCCTGGAAGGTTTCCGCGAAGGCAAGATCCGCGTGCTGGTGGCAACCGACGTTGCCGGGCGCGGCATCCACATCGACGGCATCAGCCACGTCATCAACTTCACCCTGCCGGAAGTGCCGGACGACTACGTGCACCGCATCGGCCGCACTGGCCGCGCGGGCGCCGATGGGGTGTCCATCAGCTTCGCTGGCGAGGACGACTCCTACCAGTTGCCGTCCATCGAAGCGCTGCTGGGCCGCAAGATCAGCTGTGAAACCCCGCCCACGCACCTGCTGCGAGCCGTGGAGCGCAAGCGCCCGTAAACCTGCGGGCAAAAAAACAGGCGCAGCCGGCAACGGACTGCGCCTTTTTTACGCCTGGCAATTGCAGATAAAAACTAAAAGTCCATAATGGACAAATTAGTTTAATCCAGCCGATCCGGGAGCTTCTGTATGTCCAGCACGCCTTACGTGATTGCCCAACCCCAGGCGCGCCAGCTCCTGGCCCAGGTCGATGTGCCGCAGATTTTGCGCAAGCTGTTCCGCGACCTCGCTGCCGGGCACGCAGTGCAACCGGCCCAGCAACGGGTGGAGTTCCCCCAGGGCGCGGGGGATTTCATCAACTACCTGGGCGTGTTGGCCGAGGACGGCGTGTACGGGGTCAAGACTTCGCCCTACATCGTGCGCGCCGAAGGCCCGTTGGTTACCGCGTGGACGCTGTTGATGTCGATGCACAGCGGCCAGCCGCTGTTGCTGTGCGATGCCGGCGAGTTGACTACCGCCCGCACCGCCGCCACCACCGCCGTGGCGGTAGACGCCCTGGCGCCCGCCACCGCCACGCGTCTAACCCTGATCGGCAGCGGCCCGGTGGCCTTGGCCCATTTGCACTACATCAAAGGCCTGCGCCCGTGGCAGGACATCCGCCTCTACTCCCCTGCCCTGGCGCACAAAAGCGCCGAGGAACTGGCCGGTTTGCGTGCCCTGGACCCGCGCCTGGAGATTGCCAACAGCCGCGAACAGGCCTTGCACGACGCCGATGTGATCCTGCTCTGCACCTCTTCGGCCGGCCCGGTGATCGACCCGGCCACCCTGAGCAAACCGGCGCTCATCACCTCCATCAGCACAAACGCGCCCCGCGCCCACGAGGTACCGCCCCAGGCCCTGGGCGCCATGCAGGTGTACTGCGACTACCGCCAGACCACCCCAGGCGCGGCCGGGGATATGCTGATCGCCGCCGAACAACACGGCTGGAGCGCGGACGCCATTGTCGGTGACCTCGCCGAACTGCTCAGCGACCAGACCCCACGCCCAACCTACGAACGCCACGTGTTCTTCCGCTCCATCGGCCTGGGCCTGGAAGACATCGCCCTGGCTAATGCCTTGTACCGCCAGCTCACCCCCCAGGCGCTGTAGCCAGCAGGCTTGCCCGCGCTCGGCTGCACAGCAGGCGCACACCATCAAGGAGCGCTTTGCGCTCCAGTGCGGGTAAACCCGCTTGCTACGGATGACCGACCTAGTCAGGAGCCCCCATGCCCCAAGCAGACTTCATCATTATCGGCGGCGGTATTGCCGGTGCTTCCACTGGCTTCTGGCTGTCGCGCCAGGGTCGCGTGGTGGTGCTGGAACGCGAGTCGCACCCCGGCTATCACTCCACCGGGCGCTCGGCGGCGATCTACACCGCCGCCTACGGTACGCCCCAGGTGCGGGCGCTGACCCTGGCCAGCCGGGAGTTTTTCGACCACCCGCCCGAGGGCTTCTGCGAGCACCCGTTGCTGTCGCCCCGGGGCGAAATGACCGTGGACTTCACCGGTGACGCGGCCGAGCTCAACAACCAATACCTCAGCGCCAAAGCCACCGTGCCACAGATGCAATTGCTCAGCGCCGACGAAGCCTGCGCACGCCTGCCGATCCTACGCCGGGACAAGGTTCACGGCGCGATCTACGACCCCAGCGCCAGCGACATCGACACCGACGCCCTGCACCAGGGCTACCTGCGCGGCATCCGGCGCAATGGCGGCCAGGTCCACACCGACACTCAAGTGCTGGGCCTGCACCGCGATGCCGGCGGCCAGTGGCAGGTGCAAACCCGCGCACAAACCTTCAGCGCGCCAATCATCGTCAACGCCGCCGGCGCCTGGGCCGACCAGCTCGGGGCAATGGCCGGCGCCGCGCCACTGGGCCTGCAACCCAAACGCCGCGCGGCGTTTGTCTTCGCCGCACCCGAAGGCGTTGAAACGCACCACTGGCCGATGTTGGTCAGCCTCGACGAGTCCTTCTACATGAAGCCCGACGCCGGCATGTTCCTCGGCTCGCCGGCCAACGCCGACCCGGTCGAACCCCACGACGTGCAGCCTGAAGAACTGGACATCGCCATGGGCATCTACCAGATCGAAGAAGCCACCACCCTGACCATCCGCCGCCCCACCCGCACCTGGGCCGGGTTGCGCAGCTTTGTCGCCGATGGCGACCTGGTGGCCGGGTTCGACCCGCAGGTGCCGGGGCTGTTCTGGGTGGCGGCCCAGGGCGGTTACGGCATCCAGACCTCCCCCGCGATGGGCATGGCGTCGGCCGCCCTGGTATGCGCCCAGGACCTCCCCGAGCCCCTCGTGCGCTGCGGCCTGAACGCCGCCATGCTGTCGCCGCAACGCCTGCGCGGGTGACGCCCCGCCCCGATTGCGGCACACTCGCAGCGCCCTGTTAAAGGGCGCTGACCTCGCCCGGAGCACCACCATGACCCCACCCCACGCCGACCCGGCCCTGGATAACTTCCGCGCCATTGCCGACGCCATTGCTACGCTGTTTTATCCCCACGCCGAAGTGGTGGTGCACGACCTGCGCACGCAAAAGGTCGACTACATCGCCAACAATCTGTCCAAGCGGCAAATCGGCGACGACGCGGCCCTTGAGGACATGCTCACCGGTGACAGCAGCGAACGGAACATCGGCCCGTATGAAAAGCTCAATTGGGACGGCCAGAAAATCCGCAGCCTGAGCAGCGTGATGCGCGACAGCCACGGCCAGGCGATGGCCGTGCTGTGCATCAACCTGAATATCTCGCTGTTTGAAAGCGCCAAGGCGGCGCTGGACCTGTTTCTGTCACCGAGCAGGCTGATCGCCCAGCCGGACTCGCTGTTTCGCGATGACTGGCAGGAGCGCATTAACACCTTCCTCCACGCCTGGCTGCGCGAGCGGCAACTGAGCCTCAACCTGCTGACCCGCGACCACAAGCGCGAACTGGTGCTGGCACTGCATGCCGAAGGCGCCTTCAAGGGCAAAAGCGCCTCTCACTACGTCGCCAACGTGCTCAACATGGGCCGGGCGACGGTGTACAAGCATTTGAAGGAAGCGAAGGCGGGGTAAAGAGCTGACGCTGTGGAGCGAATAGCCCTGTGGGAGCGGGTGGCGACCCGACGAATGCATCGGATGTACTGGCGCTATTGCGGGCAAGCCCGCACCCACAGCTGAACTGTACTGTGGGTGGGATTTTCATTTTTCCTCTGTGGGAGCGAGCCTGCTCGCGATGGCGGCACTGAGTCGCGCTGACGAATAGCAGGGGGTAAGGCAGTTGCTCCCACAGGGAAGCGGCAGGCGTATCAATCGCCGTAGATATCGGACTTGAAGTATTTGGCCTGGATCTTCTGGTATTCGCCGCTGGCGCGGATACCGTCGATGGCCGAGTTCAGTTCGCTCACCAGGGCTTCGTTGCCCTTGCGCACGGCGATGCCGGCGCCTTCGCCCACGTATTTGGGGTCTTTGAGCTCCGGGCCGACAAAGGCAAAACCGGCGCCGTTGGGCGTGTTGAGGAAACCCTGCTCCAGCGGGATGGTGTCGGCGAACACGCCGTCCAAGCGCCCGGCGGCCAGGTCCATGAAAATTTCTTCGTTGCTGGTGTAGCGCACGATCTCGATGCCCTTGGCTTCCATCACTTCGGTGGCATAGCGGTCGGTGGTGGTGGCGCGCTGCACACCGATGCGCTTGCCCTTGAGGCTGGCGTACTGGTCGTCGACCACCGAGCCTTGCTTCATCGCCAGGCGTGAGGACGTGAAATAGTACTTGTGAGTGAAATTGACCGATTTCTTGCGCTCATCGGTGATCGTCATGGACGACAACGCCGCGTCGATTTTCTTCACTTTCAGCGACGGAATCAGGCCATCGAATTCGCCCTCGACCCATTGGCACTTGACTTGCATTTGCGCGCACAAGGCGTTGCCAATGTCGTAGTCAAACCCGGCGATTTCCCCTTTATCCGTCTTGTAGGCGAACGGTGGGTAAGCGGCCTCGATGCCGATGCGCAGGGTTTTCTCGGCGGCAAACAGGCCGCTGCTGGCCAGAAGGCTCAGGGCCAGGCCGGTAATCAGGGGGTGCTTTTTCATGGGTGTTCTCTCGAAGTGGGCGGAAGAGAGGCAGAGGGATGCAGCAACGACTTAATTTGTACTTATAAATCCATACTGGACTTTTACGTACACCTCGTCAATCGAACGTAAATACCTCCCACCACGGCCCCGGGTGAGGGCCATGCTGGAAGGTGCAAGCAAGGTCAGTGCCGACAGCGTCAGCCCGCGTAAATATCGCCCAACGACGACTGGCGAATCCGCTGCGCCTGCTTGCGGAACGCCTCGAAAAAGCGCTGGCTGTTGCCGAGGGTATCGGCGTGACGGTTTTCATTGCTGTCGCCTTGCAGCGAAGGCTGCTGGGGCGCCTCGTCCTTTGCATTACTGCCGGTGGGGTCACCATTGAGGCTATCAATCCGGCTCAGCGTGCTGCGAACGGTACCTACCGTGCTCAAGGCAAACTTGGTCACGCCCACTCCCCGGTTCACCCAGGTGGGCGCTTCTTGGCCAAGCGAGAGCGACCACCCGCTGTATTTCTGGACACCCGCCAACAACCCGACACTACCTGGCGAAAGCCGTCCCGGGGCCGCACCGGCCACCGCGTTGCTCGCCGCAGCCTGGGCAGCGGAGCGGCCCGCCAGAACGGCCCCGGCGGCGCCCAACGCGGTCGCGGCCAAGCCAAAGCCGAAGGAGGCCCAGCCCAGATTATTGACATGCTGCGATCGGTCCCAGCCCATCACCAGGTCCACGGCCTCGACACCCAGGCCGGCAATCCCCAGGGTGCCACCCACCAGGCCCAGGCTGCCCCCAACCAGGCCTAAGGCCGTCATCCCGGTCAACGTCACCGCGGCAGCACCCAATAGTGGTGCAACGGCAGCGCCCAGTGTGACCACCGACAGCACCAGCGAAGCCACGCCCAGTACCCATTTGAGCCACGTAGGCACCCAACCGCTGGGGTCATTGAGGTTGACCGGGTTGCAGTAGCAGTAGGCGTAGCTATTTCTACCGCCTTCGCCGAATGGGCTCATCGGGTCCGGCGAGAGGAAGATCATCAGTTCAGGGTCATAGCTACGCCGACCACCGCCCAGGTGATACAGGCCCGTGGCACCATCCAGGCGCTCGCCGTTGAACGCCGGATACTGGCGATCCACCAGGGCCTGGATCTGCGCGCCCTCGGTCGCTGCCGTGCCATAGCCATAAGGTAGGTAGTGCCGATGCTCCTGCGCCTGCCCTGCACGAAGCACCCCACGAATGCTGCCTGCGGCATCCAGCACCTGCAGCTGTGCAGCAGACTCGCCGCCCGTGCGGGCCAGCACCTGCTCTTCATTGCGCCGGAAACTCACCTTGAGCGCCCCCTGGGCCAACCCTTCCAGCCGCCCGCCGCCGTAACCCAAGTGGACCGGCGGCTCACCATCGATACTTTGGCTGACCTGCCGCGCATCGGCGTCATAGCGGTAGGCAAGGTTGGCGCCGGCGCTATGTACGCCAATCAGTTGTTCAAGCCCGTTGAACTCGTAGATGCGCCCCGCCGTACCGCGGACCAGGTTGCCCGATTCGTCATAACTCAAGCGCTCGTCCCGGGGCGGGTGGCTGTGGGTCAGGCGCGTCAGTTGGCCAGGGTCGGTGCCTTCGAAATAACGGGTACAGGTGTCCTCACTGCCATCGCGCAAGCGGGTGACCACTTGGGTGATGTTGTCGAGGCCATCATAGGTGAAGCTCTGGCTCGCCACTGGCCGCCCCAGGGCGTCCTTGGGGAACTGCGGCCCCTGGCACTGGTAAGCGCTCAAGCGCTGGTAACCGTCATAGGTGAAAGTCTCCTCGATCACAACCTGCCGGGCGGGATCGCGCAGGGTCCGCGATGCCAGTAACCCATTGGGCAGGTAAGTGCTGGAGATGGTTTGCAGCAACCCGCCATTGCGGATGAATTCACGCTCCTGCTCCCGGCCGAACGGGTCATGCTTGAGCGCCATCACCAGCCTTTCGCTGCCTTGGCGGGTTTCCACGTGGATGACACGGCCGAAATGGTCATAGCCCTGGGTCACCACCAACGAACCTGCGGTCATCGACAGCAAACGCCCCGCATGGTCATAGTCGAACTCGACGGCCTCACCAAAGTCGGACTGTTGTTGCACCAAGCGGCCCGAGGAGCCATAGCGGTAACCAAACGCGCGCGTTACGCCGTCACTGACCTGGGCGTCCGCCACGAGACGGCCATGGATGTCGTAATCGAGCTTATGCGCCCTGTCCGCTTCCTTGGAGCTGAGCAACAGCGCCGAAATGGGGTCGTACTCGAAAGTTCGGTCAGGGTGTTTTTCCAGAGTACTGCGCACCACCAGGCCCAAATGTGGATCGTAAGTGTGCCGATCCACGTGTCCACGAGGGGAGGTGCTGGAAGACGGTAGTAGCGAGCCAGGCCCGTATTGCCAATGGGTCGGTTTGCCAGAGCCTCGTTGCTGGGACTGCAATCGCCCCAGGTCATCAAACGCGCGGGTGGCCAGCGCAACCCCGTCGACTGTGATGCTCGCCACCCGCACCTCGCTGCTTCCCGGCGCGTAGCCCAACACCGTCTTGCGCTGGGCCTGGCCCCCAGGCGGCGTTTCAGCAATGAGGGCCACCCGGTCAAACAGGTCGTAGGTGAACTCGGTGCGTTTGCCGTTTTGATCGACCGTTCGCATTCGGCGCCCAAAACCATCGTACTCATGGGTGACCTTCGTCACCCGCTCGCCGGACGAACTCAAGTGCTCGACCCGCAGCGGCTGCCCAAAGTCATTGAAGTGGGTTTGCGTCAGGTCCAAGCCGTCGACCCCTTGTGTGCGCAGGTTCAGGCGCGGGTCGGACTCATCGATATGTACCGTGGCATCCGGTGCGGTCGTGCGGCTCAGTTGCCCCCAGCCGTTGTAGGCGAACTCGGTCACCAGGATGCGCACGTTGTTTTCATCGAGATAGTCGATCAGGGTTTGCCGGATTTTTTGCCCCAGGGCGTTGTAATCCAGGCGTTTGAGTACCTGTTCCTTCTGCTCGTCGCCGGTTCCGATCAACCGGGCGCAGGACACCTCCCGGCCATCGCCATCGTAGCGCGTGACAACGCTAACCCCCTTGGCGTTCGTGGCGGTCATCCGCGCCAGCAGCAAATTGCTCGCATTGGCATAGACGTAACTGCGCTGGGCTGCTGCGGCCGTACCCGGCGCCGAAACTTCTGAAACGAGGCGTCCAAGGGCATCGTAGGAAAACGCCAAGGTCGCCCCATCCTCCCCAGTCAGGGCAAGCATGCGCCGGGTACTGAGAGATAAGGTTTGCGAAGACTTGAGCCACTGATTTTCATCGCCACCCACGCGGCGGATCAGCTTGTTCTGTACCAGGCTGTCGCCTTCGAGGCTGTAGGTACATTGCATGGCGACGGACACCTTATCCTGGGTGGTCACGGACGCTTGCAGCCGACCATGCTCGCCCCACTGGCCCGGCGCGTTGTAATGGGTGAGGCGGGTCTGGACCCCTGTGCCGGTAGTGATTGAGGCGGGCAACACAAAAGCAAGGCCGTTGCTGGCGGCCAAGGCGTAGTAGGTGTAGTCGGTAGTCTTGGCCGCCGTCGTTGGGCCACCGGTAGGCGTCGCGGGAAGCTCCCTGGACTGTTTCAGGAAGCGCACGAACGCCCCGTGAGGCTCTGCCGGGCAGCGTTGTACGCCTTGGTCCATCGCCCCTGCGACCGGGTAGAAGTCGTATTCCCTGCGCAGCCCCGACGGCTCGACCCGAGTCAGCTCATTGCCATAGTCGTCGGTGGTGATTTCGGTCACCTCCTTGCGCCCGGCCTGATCGGCAAACAACCTGAAATGGCGGGTGGTACGCCGAGGCAGTTGGAGATTGGCTGGCTGCTCGGCGAAAAGCCGGCCCGGCACCGCGTTGTACTCAATCTCGCGCTCGGTGAGCGTGCCCGCGCAATCGGTGACCTCCCGGGTCAGGAGGTGAAACTTGTTGTACTCGGTGCGCACCACCTGCAGCACCTTATTGGCGTCGTCCCCTTCCTGGCTGCGGACCTCGGTCCAGTAGTCGTAGAGGCCCAGGACCAGGTACAGGTTATCTTCGCCGTCGACAAAACCACCGGAGAACGGGTAACCCGTGAAGTTTTGGGAAGCACTGTAACGGTACGTACGCTTCAACGAGGGTTGGCCAGCGCCAGGAAAGCGAGTCCAACTCTTGACCCGGGGCAGGAACGTGTTGTCCCGGTACTGATGGCCATTTTCCTCGTAGTCGATCCGCTCATCCCCCCCCATAGGGGACTTCACCCGCCTGATCGCCACCAGGCCGCTGCGCAAAGCCTCGTACTCAAACACATAGCTACCGGGCACCCCAGGCCCCATCGGCGCATGCGCCACATCGACGCGCACCAACTGTTCATTGAATTGTTCAAACCAGGTGCGGGCAAAACGCCCGCCTTCGATGCGGGCCTCCACTCCTGCCAACCGCCGGCCGGAATAGTGCAGCACCAGCAGGTCTTCCCCTTGCTGGTTGACGATTCGCTCCAGTGCACCTTGCGGATCGTAGCGAAAGTGCACGCGCTCACCGCTCTCGAACTGCACAGTACTGATGATGTACGGCCTCAGGCTGTTCTGACGGCGCAGGACCTCGACCGTGCCGTCCTTGTAGATCACGTGCAGGCTATCGACGTCCGGGCGTTTGACCACCAAATCTTTCAACTTGCGGTCCTTGAGCGCCATCACACCGCCCACGGACGGCATCCCGTGGGTCTGGAACTGCTCGCCCGTCAACAACGTCAGGCGGCGGGTGTTGAGATCGAACTCGGTATTACTCAGTCGCCAACCAATGCCATAACCATCGTTACGCGGGTTGTACATGGAAAACGACAAGTTGATATCGCGGCTGGCCTCGACCGGCCCTTCGGGTAAAGCGTGGTCAATCGTACCTGGCAGCCATATTGGCCAGTGCGAGGATCGACCTGACCATTCAAGTGGGCACTGAAATTGAAGGCGTTGGAATACACATTCATGGATGAATGTCTCCTCTTAACTCGGATTCAGGATGAAGTAACGGATACCGAGACGACAACTCGATATCCGTGAAAGTAGCGAAATTCAATCAACCGTGGTCGCGCAATACCAGAACATTCGATTCATCTTCAGAGCCCAGCAAGAAACTATGTTCCACACCGTAGTTATCCAAAATCCGCCAAACGACATCACGACCCTTGACAAGTCTCAAAAACATTCTCGCCCAAACACGAATCGCGCGCATTTGCGTCGGGTACTTATCAATCCGAAACGTTTTATTCTCATGACCCTTGACCGGACAAACATCAATCACCCGCAATGTAGTCACAGAAGAGTCTATATCGATCACGCCCCCCACCAGCATGGTGCTGTTCATTCGAAAGTCACTATAGAAGGGGCGCAACGCACGCCCTACGCCAGCGATATCGACTGCATTGTCGATCCCTAAGTTCTTGACCAGGCGCAAACCCGCCGGCAGGCTCCAATAGTAAACATCGATATCGAGAAAAACGGGGTTGGCCGACAAGGCATCATCTCGTTCAGCGACGAGTTGCGCGGCGCGCAGTTTTTCATAAGGCCGAGTGGGTTCGATAATCACCGATGAGCCAGCCCCCACGTTGTAGGTGGTGTATGTCTTGCCCGCCACCACTACCCGAGCCATGAAACGCTGGGCTTCGATCGCCACGCGCGCATCGACCCGCAAATAGCGCTCTACCACCTCGCCGCCGCCCGTAGTACCGGCCGATGAGGCAATTGGGGAACCACCCCGCAAGCCCGTATCGAACTCGTTCTTGGTGGTATCACACGACCATCCGGTTGGCAGTTTTTCATTTTCATTGGCCGAGTAACGAGTAATTGTGAGGCTGGCAAGCTCCTCGGGAGTCAGGGGTTCAGACTCTCCGACTTCCCATTCATCACGGATGAAGCGCCTTTCCTTATCGATAATTACTTCGACCTTACATTGATGCCGGCCGTTGGCATAAAGTGCCTTTGTCGAATCTCCCACACCGGGCAGTACAACTTTGAAGATATTGACAATATATTTATCAGCAGAAACCATATTCACTCTCCCTGTGTGCCTTGCGGCATGGTTCGCGCACTGATTGCAGACGTGTCAGTGAGCGCGCATAAATCTACAAGTTAAAATAACAACCAGAAGCACAAGTGACCCGCCATTACTGCCACAAGCAAACTTTAAGGCCTTTCCTCTAGCGTTAACTGAAGCGTATCAGAAAAACAAAAATAGTCACCTCAAGAGCAAGAGCAACAAGTTTCATTTTGTGAGATTAGAAAATCGAACAATATAGGTAACAGCACCGTTTCCTCGCGCAAAAGTACAAAGGATTAATCCAACACGCGAAATAGTACCCACAGCCATACGCCGAAGTAACGAGCCCCTACGGTTAAACTTTTAAGTAAATAGAATTTATTCCCAGCAGGCGAGATCAAGGCTATTAATCGCGCTTTACTCGATCACTGTCGCAACAAGTTGTACGAAGTTACTTCCAGCGATCCGCCGCCGCGTGGTCGCTGTCGCGGCCTTCGACCCAACGCGGGCCATCGGCGGTGGTTTCTTTCTTCCAGAACGGGGCGCGGGTTTTCAGGTAATCCATGACAAAGGCGCAGGCGTCGAATGCGGCCTGGCGGTGGGCGCTGGCGGCGGCGACGAAGACGATGGGCTCGCCCGGTTCCAGGGCACCAACGCGGTGCAGCACTTCAAGCTTGAGCAACGGCCAGCGCTGCTCGGCTTCACCCGCGATCTTAGCCAGGGCTTTTTCGGTCATGCCCGGGTAGTGCTCCAGGAACATCCCGGCCACGTCTTGGCCATCGTTGAAGTCGCGCACGTAGCCGACAAAACTCACCACCGCGCCCACACCGGCATTGGCCGCGTGCATCGCGTTGACTTCAGCGCCGGGGTCGAACGCCATGGGTTGCACGCGAATGGCCATCTCAGCCTCCGGTCACAGTGGGGAAAAACGCCACTTCATCGCCATCGGCCAGCGGTTCGTCGAGCTGGCACAGCTCTTCGTTGCGGGCGCACATCAGGTTTTGCTCACGCAGGACCTCGGCGCCGTCGCGCTGTGCCAACAACAGGCGCACGTCATTGACGGTGGTGAACTCGCCTTCGACGCTCAAAGCGTCCACGCCCAGCGCCTCACGGTAACGGGCAAAGAACTTGACGTTGATGGTTTTCATTGCGCATCCGCCTGGTAGTGGCCGCTCTTGCCGCCGAGTTTTTCCAGCAGGCGCACCGACTCGATGGTCATGCCTCGGTCCACGGCCTTGCACATATCGTAGATGGTCAGGGCCGCGACGCTGGCGGCGGTCAGGGCTTCCATTTCGACGCCGGTCTGGCCGGCGAGTTTGCAGCGGGCCACGATCAGCACCGCGTCGTCGCCCTGGGCGCTGAGCTCGACCTTGATGCTGGTCAGCAGCAGCGGGTGGCACAAAGGGATCAAGTCGCTGGTTTTCTTCGCCGCCTGAATGCCGGCGATGCGCGCCACGGCGAACACGTCACCCTTGGGGTGGCCGCCGCTGACGATCATGTTCAGGGTGTCGGGGAGCATGCGCACAAGCGCCTGGGCCACGGCTTCACGGGAGGTCACGGCCTTGTCGGTGACGTCGACCATGTTGGCGCGGCCTTGGGAATCGAGATGGGTCAGCACGGGGTTACTCCTTATCAGGAGGCCCGATTGTAAACCCGTGGGTCAGTTTCCCGCAGGGCTGATTGACCGGGTGGGTGCGACAGGACGCCGCTGCGGGGGTGAACACACGCTTGTGGCAGCCAAATACCTGTGGGAGCGGGCTCTGCCCGCGATGGCGGTCTACCAGCCAGTTGATGTACCGACTGGTGAGCCGCTATCGCGGGCGGGCCCGCTCCCACAGGGTTAGGGGTTAGAGGTGGCTCTCGGCGTATTCGGCCAGGATCGAGCGCGGCACCCCTTGCAGGGTGATGTGGACGCCGTTGGGGAAGTCCTTGAAGCGTTCGGTCAGGTAGGTCAGCCCCGAGCTGGTGGCCGACAGGTAAGGGGTATCGATCTGCGCCAGGTTGCCCAGGCACACCACTTTGGAACCGGCGCCGGCACGGGTGATGATGGTTTTCATCTGGTGCGGGGTGAGGTTCTGGCATTCATCGATCAGGATCAGGCTTTGCTGGAAACTGCGCCCACGGATGTAGTTGAGGGATTTGAACTGCAACGGCACCTTGCTGAGGATGTAGTCGACGCTGCCGTGGGTGTTCTCGTCGTCCATGTGCAGGGCTTCGAGGTTGTCGGTGATGGCGCCGAGCCAAGGCTCCATTTTTTCCGCCTCGGTGCCGGGCAGAAAGCCGATTTCCTGGTCCAGGCCCTGCACGCTGCGGGTGGCGATGATGCGCCGGTAACGCTTGCTGACCATGGTCTGCTCGATGGCCGCCGCCAGGGCCAGGATGGTTTTGCCGGAACCGGCCGCGCCGGACAGGTTGACCAGGTGGATGTCGGGGTCGAGCAAGGCATACAGCGCCAGGCTCTGGTAGATGTCTCGCGGTTTGAGACCCCAGGCCTCCTGGTGCAGCAGGGGCTCCTGGTGCAGGTCGAGGATCAGCAACTTATCGACCTGGATTTCCTTGATCCAGCCGACAAAACCCTGCTCGTCGATGATGAACTCGTTGATGTGCACCGCCGGCAGGTTGTCGATCAGTTGCACCTGGTGCCAGGTGCGGCCGTGGTCCTGGCGGGTTTCGACCTTGCTCACGCGGTCCCAGAAGGAGCCGGTCATGGTGTGGTAGCCATTGGGCAGCAGCGACACGTCGTCGACCAGTTGGTCGGTGCTGTAGTCTTCGGCCGCAATTCCGCAGGCGCGGGCCTTGAGGCGCATGTTGATGTCTTTGGTCACCAGCACCAGGGGCAGCGACTTGTCGCGGGCGTGCAGGTCCAGCAACTGGTTGATGATGATGTTGTCGTTCAGGTGCTCAGGCAGCACCAGGTTGGGCTCGGCGCGCTTGCTCATCAGGATCGACAGCAAGCCCTTGGGCCCGCTCTTGCCGCGCTGGATCGGCACACCCAGTTCGACGTCCTGGGGCGTGGCATCGCCCAGGGTCTTGTCGATCAGGCGGATCGCCTGGCGGCATTCGGCCGCGACGCTGTGATGGCCACTCTTGAGCTTGTCCAGCTCTTCAAGCACGGTCATCGGGATGGCCACGTGGTGTTCTTCAAAATTGAGCAGGGCGTTGGGGTCGTGAATCAATACGTTGGTATCGAGTACATAAAGGATTGGCTGGTTGGAGGAAGGTCTGCGTCCGTTATCATCCATACTCGGTCACCTTTTTGGGAGCCAGTCGACGCAATCGCTGCGCCTCGAAATGGCCGCCGAATTTCACCTGTGGGGACTCAAGTGAACCTGACACGTGTGGGTCTTGGAAGACGCCACCTGTGTTGCAGGTTTCGGCGGTCTGCCTTCGTAATACTCCAAAACCTGTGACAGGAAAAAGCACTTTGACGCTTTTTTGAAGTTTATTTTGCAGAGTGACCAATAGCCCTTGGCGCACCGCCATCAGGCAACTAGAGTCAATGGTTACGCCGTGGTCATTTGCCGCAGCCCATCGCCTCCAGCCCCAGCAAATACGGGGCTTGGCCCGTTTCAGCGAAACCCGTCCTGGCAATCCTCCCAACCGATGCCACTTTGCGCCGTTTGCGTGACCAACCAGGGCAACGCGGTCTTGGCGCCGTCCTGGCGCGCATTGAAGTTAATGACCCCGTGGCGCCACAGCAGCATCAGGGTCAGCACCCGGTCGGCGCTCTGCTGGGGGCTGAGGCGGCCGGAGGCGTCCTGCGGGTCGATGTCCCACAGCGCCACCTGCAAACCCTGGGCACGCAAGAACCCGCCGGCGTCGGCCCGGCGCTGGCCGTAGGGTGGGCGGAACAGCGGCACGAAGTTCTCCGGCAGTTTGTTTTTCACCAGGTCCACGCTGCGCTCGATGGAGTATTGCCAGTCCTGCCAATGGCTGTGGGAGCGGTACTCCCAGCCCTGCACCCCCACGCATTGGCGCGAGTACAGCGCCTGCAGCGAAGCCACCGAACCCTGGGCCAGGCGCGCCTGCACCTCGGCGCCGAGTACAAAGAAAATCGCGCTCAGGTTGGCCTTGCGCAGGTAATCGGCCAGCCACGCGGCGTTGTCGGGCTGCAGCGCCGCCGAGCTGTCGAAGGTGAGCAAAAACAAGCGGTCGTTGAGTTCATCGCCATTGCGTTCGTAGTCGCCAAAGCGCTCGATTTCGCTGCTGGTCTGCGGGAAGAGCGCGGCCTTGCGCAGTTGCTCGTCCAGGTAACGCTCATGGAAGCTGCGGCTGGGCTCGGCCCAGCGGGCGTAGAACGAGTCCTCGCCCAGGGCGAACTTGCCGGCCTGCTCGCGCAGGGTGTCCAGGTCCTGCACCCAATAGCAGAACGAGGCGTCCTGGTCGCAGCTTTGCTGGGCGAAGTTGTAATTGGCCAGCAGGCGCTGCCACATCCGCTCGCGCACCCGCTCGATGGCGTCGCGGTTGATCTGGCGCAGCCCCAGGCGTTGCTTGAGGGCGGTTTCGTCCAGGGCTTCGGAGGCCAGCAAGGCGCGGGCGAAGGTCAGGATCTCGGCCCGCGAGGCGACGTCGAACAGGGTCGGGCTGCTCAAGGGTTCGGGCCAGGTGCTGCGGTCCAGGGTCGCCACGTCACCGGGCGCGGCCAGCGCGCCGACGCTCAACAACCCAGCCATGAGAAAACACGCGATACGCAAGGGACTGCCTCCATAACAAAGCCCGCGCGGCACTATAGCCGATTCGCGGGTGCGCTCCCCGCTTGCTACGGCCAGGCTATGGCCGTCATAGGTGGAGTCAAAACGCCATAGCCCCTAGAATCGCCGCACGTTTACAGGAGACGACTTCATGCTGATGGTGATTTCCCCCGCCAAAACCCTCGACTATGAGACCCCGCCCGCCACGTCGCGCTTCACCTTGCCGCAGTACCTGGACCATTCCCAGGCATTGATCGAGCAGTTGCGCGAGCTGAGCCCGGCGCAGATCAGCCAGTTGATGCACGTTTCCGACAAAATCGGTGGCCTCAACGCCGCGCGCTTTGGCAGTTGGACGCCAGCCTTCACCCCAGACAACGCCAAACAGGCGCTGCTGGCGTTCAAGGGCGACGTCTACACCGGCATGCACGCCGAAGACTTCAGCCAAGCCGACTTCGACTACGCCCAACAACACTTGCGCCTGCTGTCCGGCCTCTACGGCCTGCTGCGCCCGCTGGACCTGATGCAACCCTATCGCCTGGAAATGGGCACCAAACTGGCCAACGCCCGGGGCAAGGACCTGTATGCGTTCTGGGGCACGCGCATCAGCGAATGGCTCAATGAGGCCCTGGCCGAACAGGGTGACGACGTGCTGCTCAACCTGGCCTCCAACGAATACTTCTCGGCGGTCAAGCGCAGCGCCCTCAACGCGCGCGTCATCAACACCGAGTTCAAGGACCTGAAAAACGGCCAGTACAAGATCATCAGTTTCTACGCGAAAAAGGCCCGGGGCCTGATGAGCCGCTTCGTCATCCAGGAACGCATCAACGACCCCGCCGCCCTCAAGCACTTCGACGCCCAGGGCTACCGCTTCAGCGCCGAACAGTCCAAGCCCGACAGCCTGGTGTTCCTGCGCGATCACGCGCCCCAGTAACAGCCCATACAAATCCCTGTGGGAGCGAGCCTGCTCGCGATGGCCAAGTGTCCTTCACCCAGGCAACCATCGCGGGCGAGCGGAGCGCCGCCCGGCCCGCTCCCACACAGGCCGTCTCCATACAACCTTGTCCTACAAAACCCGTTGTTCTCACCTTGCCCTACACGCCTCTCAGAAAAAAATTGCAAAATATTTCGTAGTGGCACGTGACTTTTTTATCGATAGTGGCCCTGAATTCAACACATAAGTGCAACGCTCACCCCTGCATAAACTTCGTACGGCGTCTTCCAGCCCAGGCGTTTTCGCGGGCGTAAATTGATCTTCGTTACCACGCGACTGACCGCCTCGACGGTCAG